>JAITFE010000042.1 GCA_031281585.1 Bifidobacteriaceae bacterium
ACGACTCGTCCGAGTCCGACATCAACGTGGACATCCCCACGCTGACCACGCCTCCGGGGCCGGCCACCGGTCTGAAGATTTCGGTCAAGCCTGGCGCGACCACTCTGACCGGCCCGAACACTCGTGAGGCCGGCACCGCGTGGCAGGCCACCGGCACGCTGCCGAACGTCACGGTGAACGACGACCGCCGCGATGCGGCCGCCGCCGACTGGACGCTGAACGGCAAGGCCTCGGCCTTCGTGTCCGGCGCGAACCAGATCGCCTCGACCAACCTCGGCTGGGCACCCAACAAGGTGTCCGGGCAGGGCGCGGCCGGCGCGACCGTGGCGCCGAACGCCAACGGCGGCCTGTCGACCGACAAGGAACTGGCCACCGGCCAGGCCTCGGCCGCCCAGGACGTCACGACCACCGTCAACGCCCTGTTCACGCTCGATGTGCCGGAAACCGCTCCGGCGGGCGCGTACAAGTCGACCTTGACGCTGACCCTCATCTGAGGAAGGCGTCCTTCCAGGTAGTTCCCCCGGCCGGGCAGACCGGACATCGCTGGCCGGTCGGGGGAACACCCAAACAAAGGGGGGCGGTCCCGCCTTGCTGATCCCCGCAAGAGGACGGCAAGGGGGACGGTCCCCCGCTCTCATGACATCGAAAGGACGGAAAGAGATGGGCCAAGACGCCGTTCCTTTCCGCCTTTTCCGCGCCATGAGGCGAAATAGGCATGAATCCCATCGAAACCCCGCAGAAAGGACAATCCCCATGTCCATCACCACCTTGGGGCCGCGCCGCGCGGCCCTCGCGACCCTGGCCGCGTTAGCCATTGGCGCTGCGGGCCTCGCGCTCGCCGCGCCCGCACGGGCCTTGTCGGCCGGGCTGGACCCCGCCGACAGGCTCGGGGACGTCACCCTCGACATCGCCGGCGGGCGGTTGGAGGACGGCGGCCCGCGCCAACTCGCCACGGCCACGGGCTGCCCTGAGAACTACCAGCGCAGTTCCCGCGTCTTCCTGGTGTGGGCAGACGGCTCCACCCACGCCACCCAGGCCCCCGCCTACGTCAAAACCTCCGGGGCCGGCACGGGCCTGGACGGGCAGCCGATCAACCGGGTCGGCGACGACGCGTCACGATGGGGCCAGACCGGCTTCCCCAAGGAGAACTTCCAGGGCCGCAACGAGGTCGCCTCCTACATAGTCACCTGCGACCCCGGCACCCAGTCGACCGGCGGCTACCCGGCCCAGAGCACCGGCTACGCGGGTTCCAAGTTCTTCTCGATCGACATCGAGTTCTCCTGGGGTTCAGGGGGTTCCGATGCCGTCTGGCAGGTTTACGTCCCACCGCCGCCCGCAGACTCCTCCGAATCCGGCGTGGTCCTGTCGGTGCCGGAGGAGCAGGAGCCGGACGTGCCGACCGGACTGACGATCTCCGTCAAGCCGGGCACCACCGTCCTTGAGGGCCCCGCCGCCCGCGTCCAGGGCACGCCCTGGCAGGCCGCCGGGTACCTCGACTTCGTCACCGTCAACGACGACAGGCGCGACGCGTCCGCCCCCGGCTGGACGCTGAACGGCCGGGCTTCCAATTTCACCAGCGCGACCACGGCCGACACCATTCCGTCCACGGGCCTCGGCTGGGCGCCCGAGCGGCAGGTCGGGCCGGGGTCCGCCGGACCGGAGGTGGCGCCGGGCGCCAGCGGCGGCCTGTCCGTGGACCAGGTGCTGGCCTACGGCGAGGCGTCGGATGACGCGAACGTCCAAACCCAGGTCGGCGCGCGGCTGACCTTGAATGTGCCCAGCGGCGTGTCCGCGGGCGACTATGCGGCGACGCTCACGCTCACGTTGATCTGAGCGGGGCGTCCCACCAGGGTTGCTCCCCGGGCCGGGCCGGCCGCACATCAATAGCCCGCCCTGGGGAGCGACCACCAAAACAACAACAAACCCCGCCCCTAACCGAAAGGCAGCACAAAATGTCAACAACTGAGGACCGGACGGCCCAAAGGCCCCGGTGGGCCGCCGCGTTGCTGCTCGCAGCCGCGTTGGGGCTGGGGGCTGCGGGGACGGCATCGGAGGCGGGGACGGCCGCCGGGGCGGCCACCCACGCTGGAACCACGGGCGCTGTGTTCACGGCGGGAGAGGAACCCGAGGACGTGACCTGGGGCGTCCAGCCGTCCTCGGCGGGCGGCCCGGACGGGCGGACCACCTTCGACTTCGCGGTGGCGCCGGGCACCCTGATCGAAGACTGGATCACCGTCACCAACTACTCCAACCAGTCCGCCGGCTTCCGCGTCTACGCGTCCGACGCGACCACCGACTACGACACGGCGGCGTTCACGCTGATCGGGGCGGAGCAGGCCTCGATCGACCTGGGGGCGTGGACCCAGGTGGACTCCGGGCCGGCCGAATGCCCCGACACGAACGACGAGGCGGAGGAAATCTGCGCCCACGACCTGGGCGTGCGGATCGCCTTGGGGCCGGGCGAGAGCCGCACCCTGCCGATCGCCATCAACGTGCCGTTCGACGCCACACCCGGCGACCACTCCGCCGGGGTGGTCGCGTCATTTGAGCAGGAGGCTGCCGAAGACGACGGCACCACTGTCCTCCTGGAGCAACGCGTCGGGGCGCGGGTGTACCTGCGGGTGGACGGGCCGCTGGCCGCCAGCGTGGGCGTCAGCGGGGTCACCGCCAGCTACGACGGCGTGGTGAACCCGGTCGGCAAAGGCGCGGCCACGGTCGGCTTCGACATCACGAACACCGGCAACGTTCGCCTCTCCGGCGTGCCGGACGTGCGGCTGACGGGGCCGTTCGGGATTGACCTTGGCGCGGTGGAATTGGAGCCCGTGTCGAACCTGTTGCCCGGAGGCACCGGCCATGTCACGGCCAAGCTGCCGGACGTGGCGCCGCTGTTCTTCTTGGCGGCGAAGGTGACGGTGCGGCCCGAACCGGGCGATGGCGCGGTGGGCGACGTCCCCCTGGCCCTCGACCCCGTCACCGGATCCGCCCAGACCTGGGCCGTCCCCTGGTCCGCGTTGGGCTTGATCGCGCTGCTGGCTGGAGGGTCCTGGTTCGTGGTCTGGCGGAGGCGCCGGTCCCGGCAACTCCTGGCCGCCGAATTGGCCGTGTACACGGAGGAATTGCTGGCGGGGGCGGGCTCTGGGGCGGGCTTCGCCCCCGCCGCCGCGCCCGCGCCGGGGCGGCGGGCTTTCTCCGCCCCGGCGCGGGCCTGGTTCCCACGCCGCCCTCGGGGCAGCGGTTGGCGGCCTGAGCTGGGAAGCTTGCTGGGCTCAAAGCCCGTGCCGCGCATCCCGTCAGGGACCGCGGCGATCGGAGCCGCACGGTGATCACCCCATCGCGTCGAGAGCCCCGGAAGGGTCGGGCCGGCTCGGATTCCGGGGGCTTTGGCTCGGGCGGCTTGGGCTCGCGAGAATCCCGGCCGCGCGTGCACGGAGGCGCCCGCCTGTTCGGCGGCAGGCTGGCGTTCCTCGCAGTCGTGCTGGCGGCGGCCTGGGGCATGGGCCTGGCCTTCGCGGCGCCCGCGCCCGCCGAGGATTCCGACATCTCCGTCTGGGTGCCGAACCCCGTCAGCCGCTCGGCCTCCGCGTCCGCGTCCCCGTCCCCCACTGCCAGCGACCAGTCCGCCAGCCCCTCCCCCGGCCCGTCCCAGTCCTCCTCCGCCGGACCCGGTGGTCCCAGTCCCAGCGGCGGCGGTTCGGGCGGTGGTTCCGGCGGAGGCGGCACGGGCGGAGGCACGGGTGGTGGCAGTTCCGGGACCGGCCCAGGCGACGGCGACGGCGGTACCGGCGCGTGCGTGCAGGTCGAGCCCCCAGTCCCGTTGAAAGCCGCCGATGACGCCTGGGCCGCCGCCGTCGACAAGGACCTCTACCTGCCCGGCAACAAGGTGACCGCCACCGCCACCCGCTTCGAAGTGGGCGAGAGGGTCCAGTTGGTGCTGTTCTCCAATCCGGGTTTGATCGGCAACTTCACCGCCGATTCCGAAGGCCAGGTCCAAGCCGTCTTCGCCGTGCCCGATGACGCCGCCCCCGGCACGCACGCCATCCAGTTCACGGGCTGGTGCGGCACCGTGATAGCCCGAGCCGACGTTTTGGTCGGCTCGCCGACCGAACCGGTCGAGGACCACCACCTGCCCGCGTGGCTGTGGTGGCTCCTCATCCTCCTCGCGCTGATCATCCTGGCCCTGGTGATCAGGCGCGTGATGCGGGTCATGCGGGCTAGGCCGGAGGCGGAGGGGGCCCCGTCCCAGTGACCTTGGACAGGACGGAGACCACCTCTCCAGCAGCGCCGAACGCACTCCCCCAACGCAAACGGGGACGGTCCCTTTTCACAAGAAGGGGACCAGGCCGGGCCCCCGCGCCACCGGACGCGGCCGCGTCCCCGACTGACCCGATTCCCGGAGTCGGCGCACCCACCCCACCCCTGCCGGGGCCACCCGTGCCGGGGGTGCCCCTGCCCTCGCCGCCCATGCAAGGGGTGCCCGTGCCCGCTCCGCCGACGCCCGGGGTGCCCGTCCCCGCGCCGTCCATGCAAGGGGTGCCCATGTCGGAGGCGCCCATGTCCGCTCCGCAGATGCCCGCTCTGCCGACGCACGGGGTGCCCGTGCCCGCGCCGCCCATGCAAGGGGCGCCCATGGCCCCTCCGCCGATGCCCGTGTCGTCCATGCCGGGGGCGCCCGTCCCCGCGTGGCCGCCGCAGGCGGCACCGCCAGAGCCACCGCCGCGCCCAGGACCGACTGCCGCCCGCGCCCTTCCTCCCGTGCCAGGCAGAGCGGCCAAGGCCAGGCGGTCGCGGCTGCCCGCTCCCACGCGGCGGGAACTGGCGCCGCGCGGGGCGAGGTGGTGGGTTGGCGCCGTGATCACCACCGTGTCCCTGCTGGCGCTGGCCTTCGTGGCGCATGCGGCTGTCTTTTCCGCGTTGCGGCATGAACGCGCTCAGACCATGGCGTACCAGGGGTTTCGGTCGGCCCTGGCCAAAGCCGAGGCCCCCACCGGCCAACTCGGCCTGGACCAAGAACTGGTGGCCCCCGGCACGCCGGTCGCGCTCCTGGAGATTCCGGTGATCGGCCTCAGCGAGGTGGTCCTGGAAGGCTCAACCGCCCAGGTGCTGCGCGGCGGCCCCGGCCACCGCCGGGACTCGGTCCTGCCGGGTCAGCCGGGCACGGCGGTGGTGCTCGGGAGGCAAGCCGCGTACGGCGGCCCGTTCAGGGAACTGCGCCGCCTGGCTCCCGGCGACATGATCACGGTCACCACCGGGCAGGGCGTGGCCTCCTACCGCGTTTTCGGTCTGCGCCGCGCGGGCGACCCGCTGCCGGAGGAACTGCGCTCCGGCCAGGGCCGCCTGGAACTCATGACCGGCGACGGCCTGGCGCTGTTCCCGTCCGGGGTTCTGCACGTGGACGCGGAGTTGGTGACCGAACCGCACGCCAGTTCCTCCAAGGTGATGGCCTACGCCGCCCTGCCTCCCGCCGAACGCGCCATGGGCCAGGACTCCGGCGCCTGGTTCATCGCGTTCTTTGTCGCCGTGTTTTGGATCGCCGCAGTCCTGGGGGCCTGGTGGCTGTGGCGCTCCTGGGGCCGCTGGCAGGCCTGGTTGATCGGCCTGCCCCTGGCCCTCGCCCTTGGCGTGACCTGCGCCGACTTCATCATGAACGCCCTGCCCAACCTGATCTGACCAACTGATTCGAGGACCAAGATGACCGCTGTCACCGCCAACCCGACTCCCGCCGCAGACCTCCCCGCGTCCGCCGCCGCTCCCCCGCCGGCCGACCACACTGCTGGACCGGCCGCCGACCGTCCGGACGCCACCCAAACCGCGGTGCTGGAACCGGTGGGTGGGCTGGGGGATGGGGGGACGGCATCGGGCACTTGGGCTGAACTGGAACTCCCGACAACGGTGGGGGCGGGGCCCGTCCAGGGCGAACGGTTCCCCGGCCCGGGCCGACCGCTGTCCGCGATGGACGCGCGGGACGTGTCGGCGTGGTTCGGGACCCACAAAGTGTTGGAGCGGGTGTCCCTGACAATGCCGGCCGGGCAGGTCACGGCGCTGATCGGGCCGTCCGGCTGCGGCAAGTCCACGTTCCTGCGCATCCTCAACCGGATGCACGAGTTGGTGCCCTCGGCCGCCCTGGCCGGCGCCGTGCTGCTGGACGGCAACGACATTTACGACCGGGAACACAAGATCCAAGACGCCCGGAAAGACGTCGGCATGGTCTTCCAGCGGCCGAACCCGTTCCCGGCCATGAGCATCTACGACAACGTGCTCGCCGGGTTGAAACTGACCGGCCGCAAGGCGAGCCGCGACCGGCGCGACCAAATCGTGGAGACGTCGCTGGCCAGCGCCGGACTGTGGAACGAGGTCAAAGACCGCCTCCGCCAACCCGGCGGCAGCCTGTCCGGCGGACAGCAACAACGGCTCTGCATAGCCCGCGCGCTGGCGGTCAAGCCGAAGGTGCTGCTAATGGACGAGCCGTGCTCCGCGTTGGACCCGACTTCCACCCGCGTCATCGAGGAGACCATGGCCGAACTGCAACGCGAGGTCACCATAGTGATAGTCACCCACAACATGCAGCAAGCGCAACGGGTCTCCCAGCAATGCGCGTTCTTCCTCGCCGCCCAAGGCACGCCCGGCGTGATAGTCGAACACGGCGACACCGACGCCATGTTCAACACCCCCCGCGACCAGCGCACCCTCGACTACGTCACCGGCCGCTTCGGCTAACCTGGTCAACGTTGGACCAACTGGGCTTTGAGGGGAGTGATTCGCTGTGACGGCCACCGCCCCCAGGACTCTTGACTTCTTTGACCGCCACGTCGGAGCCCTGATCGCCGAGCATTACGGTTTCACGCCGCTGGACGCGTTGCGGCAATTCACCCGCTCGGAGACCTACCGCATGTTGGCCGATGACGACCTCAAGCTCTGGCATTTCGCCCCCCTCGCCGTTTTCGACAT
>JAITFE010000043.1 GCA_031281585.1 Bifidobacteriaceae bacterium
ACACGCACCAGCTTCAGCAGGTGATGCGCCGCGTGGCCGGCCGGTGGATCTCCAAGAAGCTCCGCCGCCGCCCCATGATCATCCCGGTGATAGTCCTGGCGTAGGGCGACGGGGCCCAAACGGGTCCCATACATACCGGGGACGGTCCCGTCCTCGGGGTCAGTCGTCCGCCAGGACCTTGCCCCGCATTTCCGGCAGGGCCCAAGCGGCCATGGCCCCGATCACGAAGAAGCCCGCAAAGATGGCGAACACCCAGGCGGTGCCCAGGGCTTGGTGCAACGGCAGGGTCGCCAACGTGGTGATGATGGAGGCGACGCGCCCAAATCCGGCGGCCCAGCCGGCGCCGGTGCCGCGCAGCGAGGTCGGGTAGATTTCCGGCGTGATGGCGTACAGCGCCCCCCAGGCGCCCAGGTTGAAGAAGCTCAGCAGCATGCCGGCCGCGATCACCGCAGACGGGCTGCCAGCCTGGGAGAACAATGCCGCCGCCGTGGCCGAGCCGACCAGGAACACGGTCAACGTCACGCGCCTGCCCCAGCGTTCGATCAGCCAGGCGGCGCAGGCGTAGCCCGGCAGTTGCGCCAAGGTGATGATGAGCGTGTAGCCGAGGGACTTGGTGACGGTCACGCCATCGGCCACCAGCAGCGACGGCAACCAGGTGAAAGCGCCGTAGTAGGCGAAGTTGACACAGAACCAGACCGCCCAGATGGCCACGGTCCGCCGGGCCATCCCGCTGCGGAAAAGGGCCGCTGGCTTGGCTTGGACCGGCTCGAATTCGGCGCCCGACTCCTCGGCGCCCACGGTGCCCGATGCCGTCTGGCCGCGCACCGGGTCCGCCGCCGTTGCGCTTTGGCTTGGCGCGCGGCCGGGCGTCGGGGCGCTGATCGACGATTCGCCCGTCCCGGCGGCCTGGGCACGGACCGGAAGCGAGGCCTCGAAGGCGCGAACCGCCTCTTCGGCTTCGTCAAAGCGCCCCCTCGACTCTAAGAAGCGGATCGACTCGGGGAGCGAGCGCCGCACGAACACCGCGTAGAGGGCCGGCACGGCGCCCACCACCAGCGCCCAACGCCAGCCGCCCGCGCCGAACGCGCCCGTGGGCGAGGCGACGTAGTAGCCGACCAGAGCGGCGGCGGTCCAGCCGACCGCCCAGAAGGCCTCCAACCAGACGATCACGCGGCCGCGGATGCGGGGCGGGGAAAACTCGCTGACCAGGGTTGAGGCGACCGGCAATTCGGCGCCCAAGCCCAGGCCGACCACGAAACGCAGGGCGATCAGAGCGCCCACGCTCCAGGCCAACGCGCTGGCGCCGGTCGCCACGCCGTAGATCAACAAGGTGAGCGCGAAGACTTGGCGGCGCCCCAACCGGTCTGCGATCAGCCCGCCCAGGGACGCTCCGATGGCCATGCCGGCAAAGCCGGCCGAGGCGATCCAGGACTTGTCGGTGGCGGTCACGTTCCAGCTTTCTGGCAGCGCCACCAGCACAAACGAGATCAGCCCCACGTCCATGGCGTCCATGGCCCAGCCCAGGCCGGAACCCCAGAGGAGACGCCCGTGGAGGCGTGTGAACGCCAAAGCGTCAAGGCGCTTGGAACGGGTGTGGCTGTCCCGGATGAGTGTCATTGGGTTCGTCCTTTGGGTCGCTCGGGCGGGCCGTGCGCCTTGCCGCTGGCAAGCGGCCAGCGAAGACCCGCTGCGGGAATTATCACTCGCGTCCACGTTTTGAGCAAAACTGGTCCGTATTCTGGACTTGACCGCCAGTGGCTGTCCCCTTCGCCCAAACAAATCGCCGTCCCCCGTTTGGGACCGGGGACGGCGATTTGTCTCAAGCATGGGGACGGACATTGCGGGAGACGGCGGCGGTGTGTCAGACCACACGGTGTCGGTGGCGCCGGTTAGCCTGAAGGGGTAATCGGTTATTCAAGACATGTTTGGGACGGGAGAGGGCCACGCCTAGGAATTCGAAACCGGCGGAGCGCACGGCCGCGCCTGGCCGGAAGGCCGCCGTCGGCGCGCCGCCAACCGCCCGGACTGCGGTTCAGCCGGGCGTGGGGACGGGCGCGCCCAGGGCCGGGGCGCGGACTTCCGGCGGCGGGGCCGTCGGGGCGCCGGACCGCAATGTGGCGGCGCGGGCGGCCAAAGGCGCGTGGCTTGGCGTGGCGCATGGCGTGGGGGCGGGGGCCCGTCGCTTTGGGCGCGACGCGCGCGGCTTGCCGCCCGAACACCGGCGTGACGGCGGGGCCTTGGCGCTAATCTGCCTGGCCCTGGTCGTCGCGGCGCAGAGTTGGTTCGGGCTGAGCGGCGCGGCCGGAGGCGCCATCGAGTGGGCCGTGGCGGGAAGCTTCGGCGTGTTGGGCAAAGCCCTGCCGGTGGTGCTGGTGTTTTTGGCTGTCCGGTTGATGCGGCATCCCGAGCAGTCGGAAGACAACGGGCGGATTTCGATCGGCTTCACCACGTTGATTCTGGCGTTGGCCGCGATGATCCACATCGGTCGCGGCCTGCCCAGCCCCAAGGACGGCTGGGAGGCGATTCGGGTGGCGGGCGGCGCGGTCGGATTGATCGGCACGCCGTTGGCGGCGCTGGTCACGCCCGCAATCGCCTTCGCGATCTTCTTGATTTTGGCGTTCTTCGGCCTGCTGGTGCTGACCAAGACCCCTGTGGCCCGCATCCCGCAGCGGTTGCGCCAGGGCTGGGCGGCCCTCGGCTTGGCGGGCCGCGGCGAACGCGGCCCGGCTGGAGGAGGCGTCCGGCAGGTGCCACGGCCGCCAGACGGTTACGCCCACGACGAGGCCTACCGGCGTCCAGATGAAACCCCGGAGGGATCCGGGACACGGGCCCGCCGCCGGGCGGGCGACGGCCGGACCGCCCAATTCGACCCGGCCCCCGAACTGGGGGCGGCTGAGCAGACCGAGGTCATGGAACAGGACACCGCCGAATTGGCGGCGGGGCAAGGCGGAAGCGGCGGGACGGGCGGCGAGGGGGGACCGGACGGCATCGGGCAAGGGGGTGCCGTCACGGGGGCGCCCCGGCCGCACAAAGTGCCGGGCGGCGGCGCGCAAGGCGAACTGACGGGGGAGTTGCTGTACCAACTGCCGGACCCCGACCTGCTGGTCAAGGACCTGCCCAAGCGAGACCAAGGCGAAGGCGCCGCGGACATTGTCGAAGCCCTGGCCGGGGTGTTCGAGCAATTCGCGGTCGACGCGGCGGTCACGGGCTTCACTTGCGGGCCAACCGTGACCCGTTACGAGGTGGAACTCGGGCCGGGGGTCAAAGTTGAACGCATCACCCAACTGCAGCGCAACATCGCTTACGCCGTCGCCAGCCCGGAGATTCGAATCCTGTCCCCAATTCCGGGCAAATCGGCGGTCGGCGTTGAGATCCCGAACAAAGAACGGGAGACCGTGCCACTGGGCGACGTGCTGGCCAGCCCCGTGGCGCGGCGCAACACGCACCCCATGGTGGTCGCGCTCGGGAAGGACGTGGGCGGCGGCTATAAAGTGGCGAACCTGACCAAAATGCCGCACCTCCTGGTGGCCGGCGCGACCGGGTCCGGGAAATCGTCCTTCGTCAACTCCATGGTTGTGTCGCTGCTGATGCGGGCCACGCCAGACCAAGTGCGGATGGTGCTGATCGACCCGAAACGGGTCGAGCTGACCATCTACGCGGGCATCCCGCATCTGATCACGCCGATCATCACCGACCCGAAGAAGGCGGCCGAGGCCCTCGACTGGGTGGTGCGGGAAATGGACGCGCGGTATGACGACCTGGAGCGCTACGGGCTGAAGCACATCGACGACTTCAACAAGGCCGTTCAGAGCGGCTCCATCAAGGCGCCGCCAGACGCCAAGCACCCGCTTCGGCCGTACCCGTACCTGCTGGTGGTGGTTGACGAACTGGCCGACCTGATGATGATCGCGCCCAGGGATGTGGAGGCATCCGTCCTTCGCATCACGGCCCTGGCCCGCGCGGCCGGAATCCACCTGGTGATCGCCACCCAGCGTCCTTCGGTGGACGTGGTGACCGGTGTGATCAAAGCAAACATTCCGTCCCGCATGGCGTTCGCCACCACCTCGCAAACCGACTCGCGCGTAGTTCTCGACCAGCACGGGGCCGAACGGCTGGTCGGACAAGGCGACGCCCTTTTCCTGCCCTACGGCTCGTCGCGGCCCATGCGCCTTCAAGGCGCCTGGGTGGGCGAATCGGAAATCCGCGCCGTGGTCGACTTCGTGAAATCCCAGGCGGAAGCCGAATACCGGCCGGATGTGACGGCTCAGTCGTCGCGCCGCCGCGTGGTCGAGGAGGACATCGGGGACGACCTGGACCTGCTGCTTCAAGCCGCTGAACAGGTCATCACCACCCAGTTCGGCTCCACGTCCATGCTGCAGCGCAAGCTCCGTGTCGGTTTCGCCAAGGCCGGCCGGTTGATGGATCTTCTGGAGAGCCGAGGCGTGGTGGGGCCGTCCGAAGGCGCGAAGGCCCGCCAGGTCTTGGTGCCGCCGGAGGCGTTGCCAGCCACTTTGGCGTTGCTGAGCGGACGCGACCCGGTGACCGGCGAATCGGTCTCGCCGTTCGCGCCGTCGGAAGAGCAAGAAGATGACCAAGGCGAGGACGCAACCGATTCTTAGCTAGGCTAAACACGTGCCGAGCATCCCCGAGCAGCCGGTGGCCCCGCCCCCCCTCGTCAACCTCGCCAACGCGTTGACTGTGGCGCGCCTGATCCTAGTGCCGGTGTTCATAGTCCTCTTTGTCCACAACTCCGCGACCTCTCCCGGCTGGCGGCTCGCATCCACCGTGGTGTTCCTGGTCGCGGCCCTAACCGATCTTTACGACGGTCGCCTGGCCCGCAAGCTGGGGGTCGTCACCGATTTCGGCAAATTGGCCGACCCGATCGCGGACAAGGCCCTGGTCGCCTCCGCTCTGATCTGCCTGTCCTGGTACGGGTTGGTGTCGTGGTGGGTCACCGGGATCATTTTGGGCCGCGAATTGGCGGTGACCTTGATGCGCATGGCGGTGGTCAAATACCAAGTCATCCCCGCTTCCTGGGGTGGCAAGGTGAAGACCGCGACGCAACTCAGCGCCATTGTGGGCTACCTGCTGCCGGGCGAATGGATCAATCGGCAGGGGTGGTTGGCCACGCTCATCGCGCTCTTGATGATCCTCGCGGTGGCGGCCACCGTGGCCACCGGCTTCGACTACGCGCTGACGGCGTGGGGAATCCTCCGCCGCGCCAAGGCTGACGGGTCTGCCGAGCCCGCAGGCGACGGTGCCCTCCCCGCCAGCGTTGCCGCCTCGGATTCCAAAGCCGCCAGTGCCGCCACGGCGACCACCAAGCCGCCAGCCGCCGATGCCGTCGTGTCGCACGCGAAACCGCCCGCCCCGTCCGATTCCGTTGGGCTGGCCACCAAATCGCCCGCCGCCGATGCCGTCACGGCGGCTGCCAAGGCACCAGCCGCCGCCAAGTCGCGGGCCGTCGATGCGGTCGCGTCAGCCGCCAAGGCGCCAGCTGCTGCCGTCGGCGCAAAGTCGCCAGCCGCGCCTGATGCCGTCACGGCGGCTGCCAAGACGCCAGCCTCCGCCGCGCCCAAGCCAAAGGGCAGGTTGATGCGCAAGAAGACCGCCGTCACCGCGACGACATCCCAACCGGAGACCGCCGCCGCGCTAGCCGCCACCGGCGAGCAGCCCGCGCCCGCAGCTCCGCGCCCCCGTGTGCGGTTCAAGCCGGTGCCTACGTCCATCGGGGCCCAAAGTGGCGAATCCGCGTCTGCGACCAGCGAAGACGCGCCCGTTGACACTGGCGTTCAGAAGGCGGCGAAGCCCGCGCCCGCCGTTCCGCCAGCCAAACCTGTCCGGCCCGCGGCGCCAGTCGCCCCGGCCCCCCGGCTTGCCACCCGTCCATCGGTGGCGCCGCCCACGCCGTCTGCTCGGCCCCAGCCCGCACCCGTCAGCGAATCAGTCAAACCGGCCCGGTCGGTGGAGGGCTGGCCGGATGCCGACGTCAAGCCGGCCAGGCCGTCAAGCAGTCGGCCGGCGCCCGCCCGGCCAGTCCGGACGCCCGAGTGGGGGCAGTTGCACACGGTCCAGCGCTCAACCTCCGCGCCGCCCGCGCCCACGCCTGCGAGCGTGGTCCCGGCACAGCCAACCAGCGGCAAGCCAGCGCCAAGGAAGGCCGGTCCAGTTCCGGGTCGCGCTTCCACGCCCGCATCTTCGGCCGGGGCGCAAGCCGCTGCCGGCCGCCCGGCCGTGTCGGCCGGGACGGTGGCGCCCGCTTCGGCTGCGGGCCGCACCCCTGCGCCAGCCTCTTCGGCCAGGGCCCAAGCGGCCTCCGGCCGCCCGGCGGCGTCGCAACCGCCGTTGGGAGCCGCGCCGGATTCCGGTCGGACCAGGCCAACCGCCGCTCCCGCGAAGAAGCCCGAACCCAGGCGGACAGCTGAGGCGTCTCCCCAGCCCGGCGGGCCAAGGCCAGCGGCGGTCGGCGCTCGTCCGGACACCGCCAAAAGGGCGGCGGAGCTGGGGGGTGACAAGACGGCATCGGCGGACAGCACGCTCGCCGCCGCCCAAGCAGCGGCAGAAGCTCGACTGGCGGAACTCAAACGGCGTATAGGCTGGAGCGCGCCGCCGGAGGCTGGCGGCAAGGGAGAGGAGTAAGGGAAATGTCGCCGTTTCGGAACATCGGGGGGCTCGACAACGAGATGCGGGCGGTCGCACTAGTAAATCTACTGCGCGAACACGAACTAACGGTCGCCACAGCCGAATCGTTGACAGGAGGCCTGGTCAGCGCGGTGATAGTGGACGTGCCGGGGGCGTCCACCGTGTTACGCGGCGCCGTGGTGGCCTACGCCAACGAGATCAAACGAGACGTTCTTGGCGTGGATTGGGAACTGTTGGAGGAGCGCGGCGCGATCAACGGGACGGCCGCCGCGCAGATGGCGATCGGGATCCGTCGAGTCATGGGGGCCGACGTGGGCATTGCCACGACCGGCGTGGCGGGGCCGGATCCGGCGGATGGGGCGCTGCCGGGAACCGCTTTCGTCGCCTGTTCATGGGCAAAAGATGAACCAGCTGTTCGAGCGTTGCGCCTTGACGGAGGCCGCGCGCAGGTGCGGACACAGGTGGTCACGCGCGCGCTCGAACTGGCCGAGGCGACCATCCGCCAGACTGCGGGAATATAGGATTAGCTCATGGCGTTTACCCCGATGATGAACAGCCAACGCATGACACCGATCAGGCCCACGAATCAAGCGGAGGGTCTGAAGCGGTACCGTTTAACCAGCCAAACACAATCCAAAGCGAGCCCGGTCGAGAAGGGGGGTGCGAAGCCGATGGTCCTGTTGCGAAGCGAACTGGGCAGTGTGCTGAGGTCGAATCGCCTCCGTCAACGGCGCACCCTGCGTGACGTGTCGGCGGCCGCCAAAGTCTCCCTCGGTTATCTGAGCGAAGTCGAGCGCGGCCAGAAGGAGGCGAGTTCGGAGCTTCTCGCCTCTATCTGCGACGCGTTGGGCACGCCTTTGTGGGCCACTCTGCGCGAAGTGTCAGACCGTTTGGCCGGGCAAGACGTGCACTGGGTTCCGGACACGCCGGAGGCCCTATTCGAAGACGAGTTGGCCGGGGTTCGCTAAAGCACCTCTTCAATTCGGAATTGACCTGAGCGCTGGGCGCCACCTGTGGGTGGCGCCCAGCGTCGTTTAAGCGCCCAGTGCCTGATCGGGTTGGCGTCAACTTGGTTGGCAGGTTGGGCAATAGAACGCCGGGCGGTCGAGGGGCGGCACTCCCACCCGCATGACCGCGATGGGCGTGGAGCAGCGGCGGCACGGTTGCCGTTCGCGGCCGTGCACCAGGCTGGTCTGGCCGTGGCCGGTCAGGCCCGTGGCCGTTGGCGTGCGCGCTTCGACCGAACGCCACAGCAGCCGCCGCGCGCAGGTCAACAGCCCGGGGATGTCCGGCACTTGGGCGGCGGCCCTGTCGGGCCTGACCCGCCATTCGAACAGCGACTCGGCCATGTAAATGGTGCCGATCCCGGCCACCACGGTCTGGTCCAACAGGGCGGCCCCAATCCCGCGGTCGCCTTGGGCCGCCACCCGCCGGGCGGCTAGGGCGGCGTCGAAATCCTCCGCCATCACATCCGGCCCCAGCCGGCCGGTCAGCCGCCCCAAGTCGCGGTCGCGCAACACGTCGGCCATGCCCAGCCGGTCCCCGATAGCCACCCAGGACTGATTGGCCAAGACCGCGCGAGCCGTCCAACGCCCCGCCCGCGAGCCCTGGGCCGGCCGCCCTTGGGCGGCCTTCTCGACCAGCCAGGCCCCGTCCATTCTGAGGTGCGATCGGAACGCGATCCCCGAGTCGAACCGCATTAGGACGTGCTTGCCGTAGGCCTCGACCCCCTCCACGGTCTGTCCCGTCAAGTCGACACCGCCCAGGCTGGGCCACCTGAACAGGCAATAGGTGATGGCCTGGCCGGCCAGGACCTGATCCAGCCGAAGCGCCACCCGCCGCAGGATGTCTCCCTCCGGCATCAGCGGCCTCCCCTCTTGACCAGGCCGGATGGCGTGACGGCGAAGCCGGCCGAGGCCAACGCCGCCGCCGCCTGGGCGCCGCGCGCGTGCGCCGCCAGCGAGTCCTCCCCGTCCAGGCGCGCGACTTTGAGGGAGCCCAGGCGGCCGTCCCGCGCCGCGTCCGCGAGAGCTTGCGCGCCTCGCTCGAGGCGGCCCTGGTCGGAGCCGAACGAGAGCGCGGTGCGGCCGCCGCGTTCCAAGTACCAGACCAGATGGCCGTCTGCCAGCACCACGATGGCGCCGCCCGTCCGGCCGGGCCGGTGGCTGCCCGGGTGTTCCGGCCAGGCCAGTGCTGCCCCGTAGGGGTTGGCCGGGTCGGTCGCGGCCAGCACCAGCACCCCCGCCGAGTCGACCGCCAGGCGCAGTTGGTCCGGCACCGGCGGCAACGCGAATTGCGACCCGCCCAGGTGTTCCACGAAGTACCCGCGCCGGATTGAGCCGGCTTCCTCCATGGCGCTAAGAACGGGGTAGACCTGCGCAAACGTCGTTTCCGATGCCGCCGACCCGCGTGTCACCACGCCGTAGCGTTCCAGCAGGGCCAGCGCCGTAGCCGCCAGCCGGCGCTCCACCGGGACGGGTTCCGCCCGCGCGGCGGGCGTTGGGGCCAGACCCCAACGGGCCGCGAGTCCCGGGTCGGCGCGGCCGGGTGCGCGCTCCGGAATCTGGCCGCCGAGGCGCCGGTCGCCAGGCGGCCCGCCTCCCATTCCACCGCTGTTCAGCGCGCCGCCCCCGAACGCTCCGCCGAACGCCCGCGCGCCCAGCGTCCGCGTCCTGGGCGGCCGCCGTTTGACCTTGTGGACGGTTTTCCCGCCGGAGAGCCACGCGCGGAGCGGTCCGAACGAGTCCGCCGTGATCCAGCCTCCCCAAACCAACTCCCAGACCGCCTTCCCGAGTTCGGCCGAGCCCAGGCTCAGGCCCAACCGTTCGGCGAGCTCGAACGGCCAGAAGGCGCCGCCGCCGGCCAACACATCCAGCAACTGCGCGGCCGGGGATCCGGGGGTGGGCGGCTCGGCGTCCGCCAGGACCCGGTCCTCGGTCGTCAAAGCGAACAGGCGCACAATCCCGTCCGAGGCGGCGGTCTTGCCCTGGCCGACCCACGCCACCTCGCCCGCGGTGATCAACTCGTCCAACGCGCCCGGCGAGTAGTCGGTCACCCGGCTGGGCAGGATCAGCGACTCGACAGCCGAGGCGGGAAGCGCCGCGCCGGCCAGCGATTCGACCGCGGCCAGGACGCCATCGGCGCCCCGCAAACGTCCGATTTGCTGCCAACTCGGCGCGAAAGCGCCCAGGACGTGCGCGGACACCGGTTCGATCTGTTGGCGCAGCACCGCCAGCGAGCGGCGCCGCAGTCGGGTCATGACGCCGGGGTCGCAGTAGTCGGGGCCGCCTTGGCCACCCGCCTCGGCCGGTCGCAGCCTTCCCCGCAGCGCCTGGCCCTGGCGGACCAACACCTCCAGTTCCCGTTCCGCGACCGCCACTCCAAGCCCGAACTCCCGCGCCAGGGCGCCCGGCTCAAACGGGCCGTGAGTGCGCACATAACGCCTGGTCAAGGCACCAAGCGGGTCAACGGACGGGGCCAGCATGGCCTCCGGCAGCCCGGTCGGCAAGACGACTCCCAGTCCGTCCCGCAACGCGGCGGCGTCCTCGGCCGCCGCCCACCTGGGTTCGCCGCCTATCCTCACCTCGATCACGCGTCGAGCCGCCATCAATTCCGCCACCCATTCGCGCCACGCTGCCCCGTTACCAAGATGGGTGCTGGTCCGGTCTTCGTTCCGGTCGCTTCGGGGCGAGTCGCCTGAGCGGTCGCGGGGCGGCGCGGGCGCGGAGGCAAGACCGTCCCCGTTTTCGGGAGCGCAGCGGGGGAAAGCGCCGTCCCCGTTCTCGGGGGAGGTGGACTGGGTCAGTTGCGCGGCGGTTTGCGGGCCCAGTTCCCTGAGCAGGTCCGCCAACTGTTCCACGCTGGCGGCCCGGCGTTCGGGCGTCCGGCGGGCCAACTCGGCATCGACGGCCAAAACCACC
The DNA here is from genome assembly GCA_031281585.1 of Bifidobacteriaceae bacterium. NCBI lineage: Bacteria > Bacillati > Actinomycetota > Actinomycetes > Bifidobacteriales > Bifidobacteriaceae > Bifidobacteriaceae bacterium. The sequence continues at coordinate 10,563 of JAITFE010000043.1, forward strand.
GCCGGGTCCAGCAAGTCGGCCAAATCGCTGGCCGGGCCGGAACCCAGCAACTCGGACAGCATGGCGGGGTCCAGGCTGAGGGCGGCCGCGCGGCGCTCGGCCAGCGGGGCGTCCCCGTCATACAAGAACCGGGCGGTGTAGCCGAAGGCGACCGCGCTGGCGAAAGGCGATCCAGACGGGGTTTGCACCTCCACCAGGCGGACGCGCCGCTGCTCAATCCCGCGCATCAACTCGGTCAGGGCCGGCACGTCGAAATCGTCCTGAAGGGTCTCCCGGAGCGCCTCCATGACCACCGGGAAGTCGTTGAATTGCGACGCTACCTGGAGCAACTGCTGGGCGCGGTGGCGCTGCTGCCACAGCGGCTGGCGCTTGCCGGGGGCCCGGCGGGGGAGGACCAGGGCGCGGGCAGCGGCCTCGCGGAAGCGGGCGGCGAAGTGTGCGGTGCCGGCTATGGCGGCGGTAACGGCGGCCGGGACGGCATCGGACTCGATCAAGAGGTCCAAGCCGGCGTCTTCCGCCAACTCCGGCAACCGCAGCATGATCCCGTCGTCCGAGGGCATCACCTGGGCGTCCAGGCCGTAGCGGTCGCGCAGGCGGGTGCTTAGAACGGCCCCCCAGGCGCCGTTGACCCGGCCGCCCCAGACCGAGTGGATCATGACGCGGGTGTCGCCGAGTTCGTCCGGGAAACGCTCCACCACGATGGTGCGGTCGTCCGGTAGCTGGCCCGTCGCCTCGCCCTGGTCGGCCAGGTAGTTGACCAGGTTGGAAGCCGCCCACTGATCCAGCCCCTGGTCGGCGAGCCGCGTCTTGGCTTCCTCGGGCGCCAGCGCCGCCGTCTCCCGCACAAACTGCCCGATGGCGGCGCCCAGTTCGGCCGGGCGGGAGGGGGAGTCGCCCTTCCAGAACGGCAACCGGCCCGGCAGGCCGGGAGCCGGTGTGACGTACACGGCGTTGGGCGTGATCTGCTGGATGCGCCAAGTCGAGGAGCCGAGCATGAAGGTGTCCCCGACCCGCGACTCGTAGACCATCTCCTCGTCCAAGTCGCCCACGCGCTTCGAGCTCCTCGGGTCGGTTTGTTCGCCGGCCAGGTAAACGCCGTAAACACCACGGTCGGGAATGGTGCCGCCGGACACGCGCACCAGGTAGTCCGCGCCCGGCCGGGGGGTGAGTTCGCCGGTGGCGCGGTCCCATACAATCCTCGGCTTGAGCTCGGCGAAGTCCGCCGAGGGGTACCGCCCGGAGAGCATGTCGAGGACCGCCTCCAGCGAGCGTTCCCCAAGGCTTTCGAAGGGCGCGGCCTGGCGGACCAGGCGGCCCAGGTCCGCGACCGTCCAGTTGTCCATGGCCACCATGGCCACGATCTGCTGGGCCAGCACGTCGAGCGGGTTGGCGGGAATGTGGATCGATTCGATTTGGCCCGCGCGCATGCGCCCGGCCGCGACCGCGGCGGGCACCAGGTCGCCTCGGTAAACGGGGTAGACCAGGCCCTTTGAGACGGCGCCCACCTGGTGGCCGGCTCGGCCGACCCGTTGCAGCCCGGCGGCGGCGGAGGGCGGCGCGCCGACTTGGACCACCAAGTCGATGGCGCCCATGTCGATCCCCAGTTCAAGGGAAGAGGTGGCGATCACGGCCGGCAGGCGGCCGGCCTTCAGTTGGTTTTCGATCTCGGTTCGACGGTCACGGCTCATGGAACCGTGATGGGCCATGGCGATGGTCTGGTCGACAACGGCCGCCGTGCCCGCCGCGGAAATGATCTCCGCCGGTTGGACAGCCCCCGGATCAGGCCTTTCGCCGGTGCGGGCCTGATACTCCTCGTTGACCCGGGCCGCCAGGCGTTCCGCGGCACGGCGCGAATTGGTGAAGACCAACGTCGAATCGTGCGCCAGGACGTGGTCCACTATGGCCTGGTGGACATGCGGCCAGATCGAGCCGCCTTGGATCGCCCCGGCGGCGTTGCCGCTCAGGTCCAGGGCGTCGCCGCGCCCAAAACCCGCGTCGTAGGTCCGGGCGCCGCCCAGGTCGGTCAAATCCTCGACCGGGAGTTTGACGGCGACGTCGATCACTTTTGCGGACGGCGGCTGGACCACTTCGACGGGCCGCCGGCCGGGACGGTGGCGCGCGCCGCCCACAAACCGGGCCACTTCCTCCACGGGGCGGACGGTGGCGGACAGGGCGATCCGCTGAGCCGGGCGGGGCAGCAAGGCGTCCAGGCGCTCCAACGACAGGGCCAGGTGGGCGCCGCGCTTGGTTCCGGCCAGCGCGTGCACCTCGTCGAGGATGACGGTGTCCACGCCCGTCAGCGCCTCGCGGGCGCCGGAGGTCAGCACCAGAAAGAGGGACTCCGGCGTGGTGATCAGTATGTCCGGCGGTTTCTTGGCGAAGTTCCGCCGGTCACGGGCGGCCGTGTCCCCTGTGCGCACCGCCACCCGGATGTCCGGCACCCGCCGCCCGGCGGCGGCCAGTTGGTTCGAGATGCCGACCAGCGGCGCCCTCAGGTTCCGCTCCACGTCCACGGCCAGCGCCTTGAGCGGCGAAATGTACACAACGCGGCAGCGTTGTCCGCCGGCGGCGGGCGGCGGTTGCCGCATCAGCCGGTCGATCGCGGACAGGAAGGCGGCCAGCGTCTTGCCAGACCCGGTTGGCGCCACGACCAGCGCGTCGGTGTCATCGTGGATTGCCCGCCAAGCGCCTAGCTGCGCGGCGGTGGGGGCTTCGAACGAGGCCTCGAACCAGCCCCGGGTGGCTGGCGCGAACCAGTCCGGGGGCGTCGCCTCGCTTAGCACCCCTCAACTGTGCCACGCCGCTCCGACACCGTGACGCGCCTGGCCGTGGTCTCCGCTTCGGGCGTACCCGGCCCTGCTAGCCTTGCCCGGTCACGGCCGCCGACCAGTCATTCAGAAGGGCGGTCCGAGGCTAGGCGATGGCCTTTTGGATCGAGATCGTCCGTTCGGCGTCGGCGGTGCATTCGAAGCGCGTCACCTGATGGCCGGATTCGGCAGCCTGCCGTTCAGCGTCACCACCGTTCCGAACAGCGACACGCGCAGGGCGTTGGCCGAGGCTCGTGCGGATGAAGGCTTAAGCGATCCCTTCCAATCGGCGAACGACATGATTGACGCGGCGGTGGCGGATGCTTGAACTGCGACCCCCCGGCGATCTGTCTTGACTGTTGTGGCACATGGCCGGGGAAGACGGTCCGCTCAGAGGCCGAGGGCTGCAGGCAGGACCGCCAGCGGCAGCGATCCCAGCCTGAGGGCGCGGTTGTGGAAGTCCCGCAGGGCGGGGCCGCCCGCGCCGCCGGTGGCGGCCGCCCGCAGCCGCTCCCATTCGCGCTGACCCAGCTTGTAGGAGGGGGCCTGCCCGGCCCATCCCAGGTAGCGGGCCCATTCGAACCGGGCGAAGCCCTCCGACATGCCCGAATTGTTCGCCTTCAGCAGTTCCCAGGCCTTGTCGGCGTTCCAGCGCCCGCCGCCGAATTCGGCCGGCGCCGCCAGCCCCAGGTGCACGCCGATGTCGAACACCACGCGCGCCGCCCGCAACCGCTGGCCGTCCAGCAACCCGAACATCGCCCCCGGATCCTCCATGAAGCCGAATTCGCCCATCAACGCCTCGGCGTAAAGCGCCCAGCCCTCGCCGTAGCCTGACGACCAGGACGCGAGCCGCCGCCAGTCGTTCAACTCGCCGGCCTGGGCGGTGGCGATCCCGATCTGCAGGTGGTGGCCGGGCACGCCCTCGTGGTACACGGTGGTCAACTCGCGCCAAGTCGCGAACGCGTCCACCCCCTCCGGCACGGACCACCACATCCGGCCCGGCCGTGAGAAGTCCTGCGACGGGCCGGTGTAGTAGATCGCCCCCGAATCAGACGGCGCGATCATCGCCTCGATCCGTTTCACCGGCTCCGGGATGTCGAAGTAGGTCCCGTCCAGGGCCGCCGTGGCCTGGTCGGCCGTGGCCTGCATCCATTCGCGGAGCGCCTGCTTGCCGCGAATCTGACGCGAGGCGTCTCCGTCGAGCTTGCGGACGGCATCGGACACCGAGGCGCCCGGGCCCGCGAGGTGAGCCGCCAACTCGTCTTGTCGGGCGGCCACGCGGGCCAGTTCCGCCTCGCCCCACGCGTAAGCCTCTTCCAAGTCCACCGCGACGCCCACGAAATAGCGGGACCACAAGGCGTAACGGTCGCGGCCGAAGGCGTCCTCGACGGGCGCTTTGGGCGCGAGCTCCCGCTCGAACAGTTCGGCCAGTTCCCCGTAGGCCGCCTTCGCCGCCGATGCCGACCGGTCCAGTTCCCCCAGCAACCCGCCCCCCAGCGTGGGCTCGGTTTGGGCGGCCCGGGCGGTCAGGCGGTCGAAGGCCGAATCCGGCCCGGCGAGCTTGCGCGCCTCGACCGCGCCCAGTTCGAACTGCCGCAACGCCGGGGTCGGCCCTTCGGCCTGGCCGCGTTTGAGCGAGGCGCCGTAACCGGCCAGGGCGGCGGGAACCGCCGCCAAACGCCGCGCGATGGTCTCCCAGTCCCCGGCGGTCGCGGTCGGCATCAGGTCGAACACGTCGCGGATGGCTTGGACGGGGCTGGCGACCACGTTGAGGTCGGCCAGGTGCTCGCCGGCCTCGAATAGCTGCTGCTCCAGGCCCAGGCGGTCCTGCATGGCGTCGAAGGTGACCTGGTCTGCGGGGCTGAGCCCGGCGGCATCGGCGGCTTGGCGCAACGCGCGGGCCGTGGCCTGGGCCAGTTCGAACCTGGCGGCGTGCCCGTCCGGGGACAGGTCCGGCAGTTCGTGGTCGTGGCCGGGGACGCCGATTCCGGTGGCCTCAAGCGGGTCGAGCGCGGCGGCGCGCGCGACGTGGCGGTTGGCGATCTGGTCTATCTGGCTGGGCTGGCGGCTGAGCGAGTTCACGCCTCCGACCTTAGCCGCTGGTGGGCGGCCCGCCGACCGGCGGCACGCGCGGCCGGCGGG
>JAITFE010000044.1 GCA_031281585.1 Bifidobacteriaceae bacterium
TGTCTGGTCCTCGAAGCGCGTCATGGGCTCCCCTCCACACTCTGGGATATGTTCTATCCCAGACTACGCCGCGGACAAGCCCAAACGCCAAAGCAACACAAAAGAGACTCACACCCCCCGGCGCGCCCTCGAATTCGAGGTCTGACGTGCGGAATTACCTGATCGACACGGACGTCGTCTCGGAGCCCGGCAACGCGATCGAACTTGTGGCGCCACTTGATGACGACGGCCGCTGTCTGCTTCGTCATTGCGGCTATGCCCGCAACAGTTTCGTGTGGTGGTTGACAAGATGACGGCGCACGGGAAGCGCGGGAACCATGGCACTGTGGGCGGCGTTCCCGTCACGGACCAGTTGGTGCGGGCCTCGAACGACCAGGTCGACGAACGTTCTCCGGCGGGCCGGGAGCGTCATCCGGGCCGTCCCAGCTTGAGCGGCGACGGCGAGTCCCAGGTGGTGCAGTTCCGCGCCACACGGGTTCAAGTGGAGGCGCTGGATAGGAGGGCGAAAGCCACCCACCGGACCCGCTCGGAGTTGGCGCGCGAGGCGCTCGACCTGTACCTGGCGGGCGACTGACGCCGCGCCCGAACGGGCGGCTTAGGCCGCGCCGGCGAGCGCGCGGCGGACGCGTTTCGCGCTGATCGGGTAGGCCGTGCCCAGTTGCTGCGCGAACAGTGAGACCCTCAGTTCCTCGATCATCCAGGGAACTTCCGGCGGCACGTTGGTCGCCGCCGCGACTTCGCGGTCCAGTTCGCCGAGTTCCCACAGCGCTTGGTCTTCCCGCGCCCGGTTGGCGCCCAGCTTGGCCAGCCGGTGGGCCTCCGCGTCCAGGTAACGCCGCAGGTCAGGAAGCCGGCCTAGGCCAGCCCGGCCGATGAACCCCGCGCCCGTCAGCCGCGCCAAGTGGTCTTTGACGTCCATGACCGACTTCAGCACTTGGAGGTCGGCGACGCGCGCCGCGTCAGCCTCGATTCGGCCCGCTTTGGCGATTATGCCCGATGCCGTCTTGAGCGCCCCGTAGGCCTCGTCCTCCAGGCGGTCGCGCAGTTCGGCGCGCAGCTTTTCATAGGCCGCCTGGTCGTCCGGCACGCCGGCCCGGTCGAGGGCCGCCTGGATGACGGCGCGCTGCACGTCCAGCGTCAGGTCCGCGACGGTGGGATACCGCGAGGCCGCCAGCGGCAGAGCCTCCTCCGGCCGCAGGCGGCTGGTCAGCCGTTGGGAGGGCAGGGCCAGGCCTTGGAGCAGTTGTTCGCGGACGGCGGCGGCCAACTGCGCAGCGGTCGGCGCGGTGTCAGCCAGCTCCGTGGCCAGGGGGTCCGCCGGTCTGGGGGCGGATGGGGTCAGGGTGGCGGCCGCGACGCGTTCGATGGCCGCGTTGACCTGGGGCGCGACTTCCGCCTGGGCCGCCGCCAAGCTGTGGCTTCTGACCATCACGCGGCCCTTGGGATCCTCGATTTGGAAAGTGATCTTGAGGTGATCCGGAAGCGCTTCGGGGTGCCAGGCCTCCGGCGGGATGTACAAGCCGCGCGACTCCCGGAACAGGCCGGTGAGGGCTTCGGTGAGGGGTTGAGCGCGGCCGTCGCCCGTTTCATGGTCGGCTGGGCCGCCCAGTTGTTCCAGCGCCCGCCGGGCCGTGGCCTGGGCGGGCAGCAACTCCGCCCGCAAGGGTTTGGGCAGGGTCCGGATCAGGCCCGCCACGAGGTCCAGCCGCAGGCCGGGCACCTGCCAGTCGAATCCGTCCGGCCGGGCCTGGGCGGCGTGCCGGATCGGGATGTGCACCGTCACGCCGTCATGCGGGCTGCCGGGCGCGTATTCGTAGGTGATCGGGAATACGAGGTCGCCCTGGGCCCATTCGTCCGGGAAGCCCGCTTGGGTGGGCTCGATCGCCTGCTCCAGTTTGTCGGGCGTGATCGTTAGGCGCTCGGGGTCCTTGGCTCGGGCCTTCTTCCACCACGATTCGAAATGGCGGGCCGAGGTGGCCTGCTCCGGCAGGCGCCGGTCGTAGAAGTCGAACAGGTCCTGGTCCGTGAAGACCAGGCCGGACTGGCGCGAGCGGGCCGCCAACTCCTCGGCCCGCTCCAGCAACTCGCGATTGCGCCGGTCGAACTCGTGACGGCTGCGCCAATCGCCCTCCACCAAGGCGTGCCGGATGAACAACTCCCGCGCCAGCGCAGGGTCGACACGGGACAGCAGCACCGGGCGCGCGGCCACCACCGGCAGGCCGTAGACCAGCACCTTCTCATTGATCACGGCTGCGCCGCGCTTGGCGGACCAGCGCGGCTCCGCATAGGTGCGCCGGGCGAGGCCCGGCGCGGCCTGCTCCACCCATTCCGGTTTGATCGCGGCGCAGACGCGCGCCCACAGACGCGACGTCTCCACCAATTCGGCCGCCATCACCCAATCAGGCTGACCGCGCCGCAGAGCCGATCCGGGAAAGATCGCGAACTTGATGCCGCGCGCGCCCAGGTACTCGGCGGACCGGGCGGCTCCGCCGCGCGCCGCCGCACGGGTGGGCGCGCCTTTGGCCCGCACCGGCGTGACCTGTTTCATCCCGATTTGCGACAGCAGTCCCTGGAGCAACGCCCGGTGGATCGAATCGGCCGGCCACTCCAACCGAAACGCCTTGCCGGAGCTATCCGCGACCGATTCGGCGTTGCCGGACGCGGAAGCGACGGATTGGCCGAGCGCTCCGCCGGCGTCTGGGTTCCGTAGGGGTTCACCGTGCGCGGACGGGCTGTGTTCCGAGCGGCCGGGGGCGGGCTGGGTGCGGGAGTTGTCGCGGGCCGCCGCGTCTGCGGCGTCGGGGTCACGGGGGAGTTCGTCGTGCCCCGGCCCACCGTGTTCCGGCCGGCCGGCCGCAGGTTGGGGGCTGGAGTTGTCACCCGCCGCTGCTCCGCCTGCGTTGGGGTTCCGAGTGGTCTCGCCGCGCCCGTGCCGACCGTGTTCCGAGTGGCCGGGGGCGGGCTGGGTGCGGGAGTTGTCGCGGGCCGCCGCTTCTGCGGCGTCGGGGTACCGGGTGGGCTGGTCGCGCGGGGGCTGGTCGTGTTCCGAGCGGTCGGCCGCAGGCTCGGAGCGGGAGTTGTCACCCGCCGCCCGACTGGGGGGCCCCGGAGCCGGGCGGGTGTTGGTTGGGTGAGCGGACCCCGCGGGGCGCTGGTTCTTGGGCTGGGCGCCGCGGACGGCGCGCTCCAGTTCCTTGACCAGGTCCTGCCACTCGCGGATGCGCAGGTAATTCAAGTATTCGCGGCGGACCAGGCGGCGGAACGCGGAGGAGGAATTGGCGCGGCGGGCCGAGCGGAGGTACTCCCAGAGGTTGAGGAAGGTCAGGAAATCGCTGGTCGGATCGGTGAAGCGGGCGTGCGATTGGTCGGCCTGGGCGCGGAACTCGAGCGGGCGCTCGCGGGGGTCCTGAATGGTCAGCGCGGCGGCCACGATGGTCACCTCTCGTTCCACGCCCAAGGCCTTGGCCTGGACGATCATGCGGGCCAACCGCGGGTCGAGGGGAATGCGGGCGAGTTGGCGGCCGATCTCGGTCAGGCGGGTGCGGCCGCCCTGCTCCTCGATGGCGCCAAGCTCTTGGAGCAGGCGGACCCCGTCCGTGACGGCGCGGGTGTCCGGGGGCTGGACAAAGGGGAAGCTGACGACCTCGCCGGGGGAGGAGACCACGCCGACCGCCAGCATCTGCAGGATCACCGAGGCGAGCGAGGTGCGCAGGATTTCCGGGTCGGTGAATTGCGGGCGGGATTCGTAATCATCGCTGGAATAAAGGCGGATGCAGATGCCCTTGGCGATGCGGCCGCAACGGCCCGCGCGCTGGTTGGCGCTGGCCTGGGAGATGGGCTCGATCGGCAGGCGCTGGACCTTGGTCGCCTTCGAATAGCGCGAGATGCGTGCCGTGCCCGGATCGATCACATAATGGATGCCGGGGACCGTCAAAGACGTCTCCGCCACGTTCGTGGCCAGCACGATCCGGCGGGCCGAATGCCGCTGGAAGACCCGGTGCTGGTCGGCGGCGCTGAGGCGCGAATACAAGGGCAGGACCTCAACGCGCGGGCCCAGTTCGCCCGCCAGCACGTCCGCCGCGTCCCGGATCTCGCGTTCGCCGGAGCAGAAGACCAACATGTCGCCATCGCCCTGTCGCATGAGTTCCCTGGCCGCGGCCGCGATCGCGGTGGGCTGGTCCTCCGGGACGCCGTTCTCCCCCGGCGGGCGGTAGCGGATCTCAACCGGGTAGGTCCGTCCCGACACCTGGACCACCGGGGCCGGTTGGCCTTCGCGCGGACCGAAATGGGCCGCGAACAACTCCGAGTCAATTGTGGCTGAGGTGATGACCAGCTTCAGGTCCGGCCGGCGGGGGAGCAAGTTCGACAGGTATCCCAAGAGGAAGTCGATGTTGAGGGAGCGTTCGTGGGCCTCGTCGATGATGATCGCGTCATAGGCGCGCAGTTGCGGATCCCGTTGAATCTGGGCGAGCAGCACGCCGTCAGTCATCACCTTCAAACGGGTGGCGGACGAGGAATGGTCGGTGAAGCGGACCTGATAGCCCACCGTTTGGCCCAGCGGCGTGCCGAGTTCCTCGGAGATCCGCTCCGCTGTGGCGCGGGCCGCGATCCGGCGGGGCTGGGTGTGCGCGATCATGCCGCTCTTGGGTCCGGCGGAGCGGTCGCGGCGATCGCGAGACCGGGGGGTTTGAGCGTTGGGCGACCGGACGGCATCGGGCGTCTGGCTGGAGCCCCGGCCATAGCCGAGCTCAAGCAGAATCTTGGGAAGTTGGGTGGTTTTGCCGGAGCCCGTCTCCCCGGAGACGATCACGACCTGGTTGGCTTGGATGGCGCGCGCGATCTCCTCGCGCCGGGCGCTGATCGGCAACTCCGGCGGAAAGGTGATGCGGACGGGCGCCATCCTGGCGGCGGCGTGACTCAACTTCGCTATTGGATCAGGCGACCAGGCCGTGGTCGTCCCACTGGCGGGGTTCCAGGTTCGGGCGGGCCCACTGGTAATCGGAAGCGAACAACGGCGAGGAGATCATCAAGTCCGCGGTCGCGGAGTTGCAGGCCGCGGGGGCGTTCCACAAGGCGGCCAGACGCAACAGGGCCTTCACGTCCGGGTCGTGAGGCTGGGGCTCCAGCGGATCCCAGAAGAACATCAGCACGTCCAGCCTTCCTTCGGCGATCATCGCGCCGACCTGCTGGTCGCCGCCAACCGGGCCGGACAGCAGCCGGTTGACCGGCAAGCCGAGTTCGTATTCCAGCATGGTTCCCGTGGTGCCCGTGGCCCACAGTTCGTGGCGGGCCAGGGTCCCGCGGTTGAATTCCGCCCACTTCAGCAGGTCGGCCTTCTTGTTGTCATGGGCGACCAACGCGATGCGCCGCCTGTTGTGCGTGCCTTCTTGAGCCATGGGGTCAAGCTTGCCAGGTCGCGGTTACGGGCGGGGAACCGGCAGTTGAAGTGTCGGGGGTCGGCGCCGCATTCGACCGGCGGAGGACGGGGAGCGTTGGCCAATTGGTTAGCATGGGCCCGTCCGGGCTTGGGCCATACGCCGGTCAGCCAAAACGCTGGTCAGCCAGCCCGGCGGGGTTGACGGGGGGACCGATGCTTGAGACGACTGCCTCAGCCACGCGGCGCGGCGGCTGGGCGGAGCGCCATGGGGGGAGAGCGTGGGCGGTGGCGATCGCGCTGGCGATCGCCACCGCTTACGCCTTGGCCGCGTTCGACCGTCCCCAGGTCCTCGGCCGGGGAGGCGGCGGTCTCGGGTCCGCGATCTGGCCCGCGCTGACCGCCCTGCTGGTCGCCGCCGTGGGCGCCATCTGGTACCGCCGCACGGTCCTGAGCAGGCCATTCGTTTTGACCGCCGGGGTTCTGGCGGCGTTGTTCACGGTCTGGACCGTCACCGGGATGAGCTTCAAGCATCACGGGGTGGCCTGCCACTGGTCCAACTGCGCGGTCGGCTCCGCGACCGATTTCACGCCCGCCGCCGTTATCGGCTTCTTCGCGCTCTACTACGCCGCCGTCGCGAGTGCTGTCCGGGCCGCCGACCGGTTCGCCGCAGGCGGCGCTCAGGCAGGTTCGCTTGACGGGGGCCAAGGGCCGGGCGGGAAGGCCGGGGCGGCCGGGGCGGCGGGTCCCCTGTCGGCGGGTGCTGCGGCGCCGTCTGCTGGTCGCCCTATGGGAACGCCGTCTTCGCGTGCGCTGGCAGCGATTCGGCTGCGGCGGGCCGCGCCGAGGGACCGCGATTCGCTGGGCGCCCGGCTCAGCCGCTTCGTCAAGCGGCACCCTTTCGGGGCGGCGGCGAGCGGCATCGGCGTCCTGTGGTTGCCCTATTGGGTGGTGTTTTTCCCGGGCACGTACGCGTTTGACGGGTTTCGGCAGTTGAACGAGTTCCTTGGCTACCTGGACCGGACCACGCACCACCCGTATATGGCGACCACGCTGATGGGCGGGCTGTTCTCGGCCGGCAAGGTGTTCGGCGTCAATGGGGCGCTTTTTGTGTACACGGTGGTGCAAGGCGCGCTCGCCTGCCTGGTGTTCGCCTTGACCTGTTCGACCGCCTTCCGGGTCGCGTCCGCCTCGGGGCGGGGGCGGGTGCCCCTCGCGGCCTGGGGTGCGGCGCTGGCGTTCTTCGCGCTGGTGCCGGTGTTCCCCATAGGCGCCACCGTTGTGTACAAGGATTACCCCTACACCCTCAGCGTGCTGGTGCTGGTGAACGTGCTGGTCAGGGCTGCGGTCAGCCGCCGCGTGGACATAGCGGGGGCCGCGCTGTTCGCGGTCGGGGCGTTTGGGGCGGCAGCGTTCCGGAACGACGGGATAGTGATCGTGGTGGCCTGCGCGGCTTGCCTGGTGGTGCTGCTGCGGCGTCAGCGAGTGCGGATCGTGGTCGCAGCTGGAACCGTGGTTGGAGCTCTAGCGCTGGCAAACGCGGTGGTGTTCCCCGCCCTGGGCGTGGCCAAGTACTCCAACGCTGAGATGCTGAGCGTGCCGCTGCAGCAGACGGCGCGGTACTTGAAGGTCCACGGGGACGAGGTCACCCCCGCCCAGTGGGCGGTGCTGCAGTCGCTCCTGAAGGACGGCAAGCGGGCCGAGGACCTCGCCGGGGCGTACAACCCGACCCTGTCAGATCCGGTCAAGAACCGGTTCAAGTCCTTCGATTCCGAGGCGCTGAAGCGCTACGGGGGAGTTTGGCTTGAAATGCTCGCGCGCCATCCGGGCACCTACGCCGAGGCGACGGTCGGGAACACCTACGGCTATTTCTGGCCCACCACCAAGGCCAACGTTCCGCCCATCCAATACCCGGACCTGATTCACTTCCGGACCGGTTACTGGGACGCCACCAAAACGCAGCTGACCAGGCCGGATGCGGGGCTTGACCCCAATTACCCCGCCGCGCTGGGACCCGCGCGGGAAGCCGCCGTGAAAGGCGCGAAGGCGCTGGCGACCGCGCCGGTCTTGGGCCTGGTGCTCGCGCCCGCCTCCTACTTTTGGGTTCTCCTGACCGCTGCGGCTTTGCTGATCCGCCGCCGCCGCCGCTGGCGGGCGCTGACGCCGTTCGTCCCGGCCGCGCTGGTGTTCCTGGTCTGCCTGGCCTCGCCGGTCAACAGCAACCTGCGGTACGCGTTCCCTTACGTGGTTACGGTGCCGCTGCTGGTGGTATACACGCTGTGGGCGCTGGGCGGCCCCAGCCCAGGCCGGCCCTTGGCGTCCGAATGACCCTACTCAATAGGCGGGGAGGACACTCAATAGGCGGGGAGGACGGTGCGCTGGATGCGCATGAACTCGCCCAGTGCTCCCCGGCCATCCACCGGGAGCGCGAGCCCGGTGTTGACGGCCACCAGGCCGCGGCTCAGCCGGGCGCCGATCCGTTCGGCGTTCCTGGTGCCCTCGCTCATCACGTAGGCCGCCGTGCCATAGGGGGATGCGTTCGCCCAGGTCAGCACGTCCTCTAGGTCGTCATAGGGCACTATGGCGGACACCGGGCCGGTCAAGTCGTCGACCGCTGGCAGGGGGCCTCCGGGCAATTCCCCCAGCACCGTCGGTTGGAAGAAGAAGCCCGGGCCGGACGCCGCCTCACCGCCCGTCAACACGGTCGCGCCGGCTTTGACTGCGGCGTTCACCTGCGCCAGCGCTTGGTCGCGGAGTTGCGCGTTGAGCAGCGGGCCGACCTGGGCGGCGGTGGTGGAAGGATCGCCCACAACCAGATCGCCGAAACGCGCGGCCAGTTGTTCGGCGAACGCGGCGGCCTGCGATCGGTGCACATATACGCGGTGCGCGCAGTTAGCCGCCTGTCCGTTGAAATGGGTGGCGGCGCTGACGGCCGCGTCCACCGCGGTGTCCATGTCCGCGTCCTCCATCACGATGAACGGCGCGGGGCCCGCCAATTCAAGCGAGATGCTCGGCGCGCCGTTCGCCGCCAGCGGCAGCAGGCCCCTGGCCGTGGCCAGGTCGCCGGTGTAGGAAAGCTTGCGCAGCCGCGAGTCGCCCAGCACCGGCTCGATCACCGAGGGGGCGTTGACGCACGGGATCACGTTGAACGCTCCTTCCGGGAGGCCGGCCTCCACAAGCATGTTGGCGAAGGCCATAACCGCCAGCGGCGTCAGTGCCGCCGGCTTGAGGATCACCGTGCAGCCCGCCGCGAGCGCGGGCGCGGCCTTGCGGGCGGCGGTCGCCAGCGGCTCCTCGTTCGGCAGCACAATTGCGGTCGGGCCGATGGGACGTGGAACCCAGTGCACACGGAAGGTGGCCGTTGGAATTTGGGAATCTGAGGAAAGGGCGGGGGGCCAGGGCGCGGGGACGGCGGCCTCGGCCGGGGCCGCCAAGCCAAGCGGGCCGCCCAGGCCGGGGCGGGTGGCCAAGCGCGCCCGCCCGCGACGGCCGCGGCCCCAGGGGTGACCCGTCCGCCCCGACAAGCGGGCGGTCGCGGCGATGGCCAGGCGGACCGCTTCGGCGGCGGCCAGGACCTCGGTTTGGGCGCGTTCGGGCGGGATGCCGGCGTTGCGGGCCAACAGGGAGGCGACCTCGCCGTTGCGGCGGATAAACGCGTCCAACGCGTCCGTCAGAATGCGGCCGCGGTGCTCGGCTGTGGTGTTGGACCAGGCGGGGAACGCCTCGGCGGCGGCGTCGAGGGCGTCCACCGCGTCGGCGGGTGTGGTCGAGGCGAGTTCCGCTAGCGGCTGGCCCGTCGCCGGGTCCGCCACCGTGTAGGTGGAGCCATTGGCGGCGGCGCGCCACTCGCCCCTGATGAAAAGCTGGTCCGGGGCAAGGTGCAGCGTGGTGGTCTGATCGGTCATGTGGCTCTCCCGTGTTCAGGCGGCGGCAGCCTGCGTCCGCCGCGACCAGCCATGCTGGCACGACCCGCGCCGCGCGGCCCGCCCGCGACGGCGAATCCCACACTGCGGGCGCGGCAGGACGCGGTTGGGCCGCGAAGTGCGACTGAAATGACGATCGTGATCCGCTGGTGGATCACGAAGGGCTTGGAGGTTGCGTTTGGGGCTTGGATCTGGTCGATTGGGCCGCCAAGCGCGACTGAAATCACGATCGTGATCCAGCGGTGGATCACGATGGGCTTGGAGGTTGCGTTTGGGGCATGGAGCCCGTCCGTTGAGGGGCCAAGTGCGACTGAGATCACGATCGTGATCCGCTGGTGGATCACGAAGGGCTTGGAGGTTGCGTTTGGGGCCGGGGGCCGCGCTGTGGGGTGCGTGCCTCGGCCAGGAGCACCGGCGGCACAGTCACTGGGGATCAGGAGCCAGGCCCGCGAGGAGTGGGCAGCCAAGACCCGGCGCTCGACGGTTTCAGTTGGGTGGAACCCGGCCCGAGATGTGCAGGTTGCCCGATTGGTCCATCCAGGCCAGGTCGTTCAAAGTCACGGTCCTGCCGCCGCGGAGCTCATCCGGCGCGGCCAGCAGCGACTGGGCCCTCACCCGCCCGGTTTGCCCCACAGGCAGGGGCTTCCCGTCCTCGCCGACCACCTCAACGCGCGCTCCCACGCAGGGCCGCCCCACGTTCGTGGGGTCAAGGGCCAGGTCGGCGCCAACGGCGACGGTCAGCGTGCCGGTTTCGGTGGACCCGTAGTAGTTGACCAGGACACGCCCCCAACGGCGCTGAATGGTGGCCGCCGTGGCAGCGTCCATCGGGTCCCCGCCGGTGACCACCACGTTGACCCGCTCCCCAACCGCGTCCGGGGCACCCGGAGTGTTCAAATACGCCGCCAGGAAACCCAACTGCGCGGGCACCGCCGCGACCACAGAAATTCCATAGCGGCGGATCGCATTCAGCGCGGCCTGGCTCTTGGCCTGGGCGCGCGCAGCTCGTGCCGCCGCAGCTGAGTCCGGCTCCGCCAAGCCGGGCCCCACAATGCCCGGCCCCACCAAACCGGCTCCGGCCAGGCCGGGCCCCACCAGGCCGGGTCCCACCAAACTGGGTCCCGCCAGGCCGGATCCCAAAGAGTCTCGCCCCAAAGAGTTCCGCCCCGCCAAGTCCGAGGCGTCTGCGGGCGCGGGTCGCCCTGCCCGCGCCGAACACGGGCCGCCCTTCTCCGCCGCGTCCTGCCCCCTGCTCGTCAGCTCTGCGGCCAACGCGGACTGTAGCACCATTGGCGAGCCGCTGATCAGGCATAACGCGGCCATGGCCAGGCCGTAGCCGTGGCACAACGGCGGCCAAACCAGCGTGGGACGCCCCGCCCGGACGCCAGTCGCTCCGGCGAGCGCCAGCCCCGCCAGCGCCCGTGCCGCCCGGTCCGCGACGTTCACCGCCTTCGGCGCGCCCGTGGTGCCGGAGGTCAGCAGCGCCAGCCGCCCGCCCCGCCTCCTCCCAACTCGGGCTTCGCCCGTCCCCCGGTTCGGCGGTTCAGCTCCCAAACTGGCCAACCGTGCCGCCAGACCGCCCTCTCCGTGTGCGGGTGCCCGAAACGCGACTCCCGGCCGCGCCGCCTGGGGCGGTTCGCGCCCACCTGCGCGTTCCCATTCGCGCAAGGTGGCCGTGGACACGCTGGCTCCGGACCCCGGCGACCAGCGCCCAGCCAGGTCCGGCGAGTGAATCAGCAGGTCGACGCCCCTGGCTTCGAGCGGGCGCAACTGGTCCGCCAAGTCGCCGCGGGGGTCGAGCACCGCCAGGTGGGCGCCCACACGTGTCGCGGCCGCCATCGCCACCAGAAACTCCCGGTCGTCCCAGCAGGCCAGCGCCACCCGCCCGCCCCGGCGGACCAATCCCCGGCGCACGATGCCGTTCGCCCACCCGCCAGCCATCCCGTCCAGTTCGCGGTAGGTGGCCGGTCCGCGGTCGTCAATCAGGGCCACGCGATCTCCCCAGGCGTGAGCGCCACCCGCCAACGCCCCGGCGATCGTCAAGCCGTCGCGCGGCAGCGCCGCGAACAAGAAACGTGCCAGTCCGAACGGGTCCCGAACCAGGCCCAGGGCGCCGAGCCCCGCCGCCAATTGCGCGGCGGCGTCAACAGCCGCCGGCCGGGTGTCAGAAATCGTGGTTCGCCCGGGGCGGGCTGCCCGGAATGCCGAAACGGAAACGGGGACGGTACCTGTTTTTTGCGAAGGCTGTGTCAACACGGGTGGCGGTCCGGTTCGCGGCGTGGACGGGTACTGGTCCGCCAAAACGGGGCCGCCCCCATCTCGAAACGGGGACGGTACCTGTTTTCGGGAGGGCCGTGTCGCTCCGGGCTGCGGTCCGGTTCGCGCCGTGAACGGGTCCTGGCCTGCGCGAACAGGGGCCTCCCCATCTTGAAACGGGGACGGTACCTGTTTTCGGGAGGGCTGTGTTGCCCCGGGCGGCGGTCGGGTTTGGGGTGTGAAGGGGCCCTGGCCCGTGCGAACAGGTTCGTCCCCGTCTCGAGCGGCGGTCATGGGCGGAGGCCCGCCTTGAGCGCGGCCGTCCAGAGCGCATCGGCGGTGCGGGGGGCCACGTGGGCGGCAACGGCCGCGGCGGCTGCCCACCAGGGGCGGGACAGTCGGGGGCGGCGGGCGATGGCGCGGCAGACGGCATCTGCGGCTTGGGCGACTGTCAATTCAGGCACCGAGTAGCGGCCGGCGGTGGGGGCGCTCATGGCGGTGGCGACCCGGGGGAGGTGGACGGACGTGACCGCGACCCCGGCGGCCCGGAGTTCGGGGGCGGCGCTGGCCAGCCACGCCTGGAACGCAGCCTTGGACGCGGTGTAGGCCGACCAGCCCGGTGTCGGCACGTCGACCTGGGCGGTGGAGACGTCGACTATGTGCCCGGACCCGCGCCGCGCCATCTGGTCCGCGAATGGTAGGAGCAGGGCGACGGGGCCAAGGAAATTGATTCTGGCCAGCCGGTCCACGTCGTGGAAACGGGCCGCGTACTCCGGCAGATAGCGGTGGATTGAGTGGCCGGCGCAGGAAACCACCAGTTGCGGCGGGCCGAAGAACTCGATGATTTCCTCGGCGAGCGCGTTTGCGGCGTTGGCTTCGCGGAGATCGACCGTCCGGGGCTCCAGGCGGCGGCCGTGCCGGGCCGCCGCGGCGGCGAGTTCGGCGAGCGGTTCGGCGCTTCGCGCCACCCCGATCACGTGCGAGCCGAGCGCGGCAAGGCGTTTGGCGACCTCGCGCCCAATTCCCCGCGAGGCGCCGGTGACCACCACCGTTCGCCCCACCACCCAGGGTTGAACCCGGTCGGGTCCGCCGCCCCCGAGGGGCACGCCGAGCAAGGCCGGGGCAAAGCGGTTGGCCGTGCCGCGGGCTGGGACGCCAGGGCTCATGGGCGACTCCTTCCGGTGCCGGGGGCTGGAGCCGCCTGCGGGCGGCTCTTTGGGAAGCGTAGCCCCGCCGCCAGTCGGGAAACAGGCCCGTGCGGAAAACGATAGGCAGACCGTTACGAAGGGACTGCGCCTGGGCTCTTGTGCGAATGCGTTCCCCGTGTCAATGCGCTCCCGGTGCGGCGCGGATGCGGGCGGCGGGTTGGCTGGGTTGGCGGGGCGAGGCGGCTGGCCGGGCGGTGTCGGCTGGTTGGTGTCCAGCCGGGGTGGGGCGGGCTGCCGTGGCTGGGGCGGCGTTTGCCGGTTGGGGTCAGGTCCTGGCGGGGCGAGGCGGCTGGCCGGGCGGTGTCGGCTGGTTGGTGTCCAGCCGGGGCGCGGCGGGCGGCTGTGGCCGGGGTCAGGTCCTGGCGGGGGGACGGGTTGCCTTGCCCATGAAATCGGCCGCATCCACGATGACGCGGGTGTGTCGGCCGTCGGCGATCACGCGCGCGTCGTCTTGGGCCGCGACGGCGAACTCGAGTCGGTTGCCGAGAACCAACTCGAGGGTCGCCGTGGCGGTGACGACCGCGCCGATCGGGCTGGGCGCTTTGTGCGCCACCTGGATGGCGGTGCCGACCGACGTCTGGCCGGGATTCAACTTGTCCTGGAGGCAGGCGCAGGCCGCCTCTTCCATCAGCGCTATGAGCATGGGGGTGGCAAAGACCTCAAGGGTTCCGCTCCGCGCCGCCTTGGCGGTGTTCGTCTGGTTGACGGTTGTGGTGGCGGCGGCGGTCAGCCCAAGGGTGACGGCCGAGTCGACCAGGCCGCCTTGCGCGCCGAGCACGGCCGCCACGATGTGTTTGCACAACAGGTCCCCACGGTTTCCAACACCGCATTGGCACCAGTGACGGCTGAGGTCGGCACCGCCTTTCCGGAACTGGATGCGTGTCAGCAGCACGGTCCCGCGGTCGCGGACGGCCACGGTGACGCCCTTGTCGTCCTGGTCGGATCGTTGGACATCCGCCACAGCGTCCGACTTGTAGAGCTTTATCCCGCTGCGGATGGCGTTGACCTCATGGCTCCGGCTCTCCAGAGTGGCCAAGGTCACGGCCGCGCCAATGGGCAAGTCCACCTGCGTCACAGCTCGATCTTAACGTTCGCCGGGCGGCGGCCGGTTGGCCGCCGGGTCACCGAAGAGCCCAGTGTGACAGGGCTGGCGTTCCGGGGGCGCGGACCCCCTGCGACAGCGGCGTGCCGGCGTACATGATGTCGGCGAGGCGTTGCCATTCGGCCACCGCGTCCAGTTCCGGGTCGCGGATCCACCGCATTCTCAGCCCGTCGAGCACGGTGTAGAACGCCTCGGCCGCCCAGACCGGGTCCGGGTGGTCGTCGCCGATCAGCTTGGCCACCGCGTTGATCGCGGTGTCGTGCCGTTTGAGAAGGTAGCCGCGGGCGACATGGCCGTGGTCTGTGGATTCCGCGCTGAGGTGGACGTAGAGCTGAATGCACACCGGGCTGCTCCACACGTCCCGGACCACCTGGTCGAGGCACAGCCGGGTCCCCAGGCCGTTGTTGGCCAACAACGAAACCCTTCTGCGCAGCACTTGGGTGTAGTGGTCGAGGACGGCCTCAAGGAGCGATGTGGTCGACGGGAAATAATGCATGACCCCGGGCGCTGTCATGCCGCAGCGGTCTGCGATCGCCTTGAAAGTGAGAGCCCGGTAGCCGAATTCCGCGATGAACCGGCTGGCGCACTCGACGATTTGCTGACAACGGGCCTCGGGGCTCAGGCGCCTGCGGGCGCGTTCTTGTGTGCCTGGCATTGGCGGGCAGCCTCCTAACGCTGGCGTTTACGGTCTGGGCAGTTTCGCGTGGCGAGGGTCGTGAGTGACGGGTTGGCGGGAGCGCCGGCCAGCGGGGGGAAGAGAGTCCACCACCTGCGGCTCGCAGGCGGTGCGTTCGGTCGCCTCGATCAGTTTCATCCTCGGGTCGGTTGAACTACGGCCGATCCGGGGCGCGGTGAAGACCCGCCTGGCGCTCTTTGCGCAGGTGGGGCATGACGTGTTGGTTCCGCCAGCGCCCATGGGGGCGAAACGGTCGAACTTGCCGCAAGTGGAACAACGGTACGTGTAGGAAACCATGTGAGGAAAACCTTTCTTTGCGTGGGGTGGCCCGGGGCCCTGCCCAGGCCCCGGGCCGGAGTGCGGGCCGAAGGCCCAGGGGCGAAGTCAGCCAGCCGCCCCTGGGCCCCGACCCCGTTGGGGTTAGCGCGAGTAGATGGACATAGCCTTGGGCGCGCCAATGCCCGGGTTGATCTGGTGCGGCAGGCCGGGACCCGGGCGCACGTCGAATTCGAACATTTCGACGGGCAAATACACCGTCGAGCAGGAGTTCGGGATGTCGACAACGCCGGAGAGGCGACCTTCGATCGGGGCGGAGCCCAGCAGGAGGTAGCCCTGCTCGGGGCTGTAGCCGAAGGTGGTCAGGTAGTCGATGGCGTGCAGACACGCCCGCTG
This sequence comes from Bifidobacteriaceae bacterium, assembly GCA_031281585.1. Lineage (NCBI taxonomy): Bacteria > Bacillati > Actinomycetota > Actinomycetes > Bifidobacteriales > Bifidobacteriaceae > Bifidobacteriaceae bacterium. Next base: position 15,209 of record JAITFE010000044.1, read on the forward strand.
ATACGACAGGTGCGAATCAAGGTAGCGCTGCTCGCCGTCGAGTGTCACCGACGTGCCGGAGAAGGCCAGCCAGCGCTCGAATCGGGGGTCGACCGTGCCGGGCATGAAGATGGCGTTCTCGGTCACGCCGTACTTCGCCATGCCGCCCTTGATGACGTTGAAGCTCAGGTCCACGTAGCCGCCCATCTCGATGGCGCCGCAGAACGTGATTTCGCCGTCGCCCTGAGAGAAGTGCAGGTCGCCCAGGGAAAGGTTGGCGCCGTCGACGAACACCGGGTAGAACACGCGGGTGCCCTTGGTGAAGTTCTTGATGTCTTGGTTGCCGCCGTTTTCCCGCGGCGGCGCCGTGCGGGCGCCTTCACGAGCTATCCGGTCGTATTCGGGGCCGCTCAACTTGCCGATCAAAGCGCTGTCCGGCTCTGGCGGCAAGGCCAGCGGCGGAACGCGGGTCGGGTCGGTGTCGATCAGCGCTTGCTCGCGGGCGTTCCACTTCGCCAACAGCGCGGCCGACGGGGCTGTGCCCATCAGGCCTGGGTGGATCATTCCGGCAAAGCTGACCTCCGGAATGTGGCGGGAAGTGGCGACTTGGCCTTTGAACTCCCAGATCGCCTTGTAGGCGTCCGGGAACACATCGGTCAGGAATCCGCCGCCGTTCTCTTTGGCGAACACGCCGCAATAGCCCCAGCCTTGGCCGGCCAGGGGGCCGTGGTCCTCTTGGGGAAGCGGGCCGATGTCCAGGATGTCGACAACCAACAGGTCGCCGGGCTGGGCTTCCTTGACGCGGAACGGGCCCGACAGCTTGTGGACCGAGTTCAACGGCGCGGTGAGGATGTCCTCCGCCGAGTCGTCGTTCTTCATCCAGCCGTCGAACCATTCGCGGACCTTGATGCGGACGGGGGTGTCGACAGGCACTTCGGCGACCGCCGGGATGTCTGGGTGCCACCTGTTGTGGCCGACCTTCTCTTGATCCTTGAACGGTTTGGTCGAATCAAGTTCGAAGATTACTTCTGGCATTTTGAGTTTCCTTTGTTAGCTAGTTGACGCAAGAGGGGCTCCCCGCCTCTTGCGGTGCGCGGCGGCGAGCCGCGACTTGTGGTGTTGGCAACCACCCCTCCACGAGGGTCGAGTTGGGCAGTGTTTGTGGGATTACCACCTCCTTCTTTGGATGCGATTGGATGCGTGCTGATGCGTTCTGACGCGTCTTGCCCGGCGGGCGTTGAGGACCCCGCGCGCCGACGGGCCAGGTCGCGCCCGGCGCTCGCGCCGGCGGCTTCAGGCAGGGTTCTTGGCGGTCAGCGCCTTGGCCGCAGGGGCGGCCAGGACCAGCATGACCACCGCCAGGGCGGCCAGGGCGATCGCAAACGGGGCGTCGGTGCGCCAATGGCCGGTCAGCATCAACATGGCGGGCACGCCACCGGTGATGATGCCCTCCACCGCCGCCACCCAACCGGTAGCCGGACCCCACGCGGACTTGCCGAGGCCCAGCAGCATAAAGAACATGAACCACAACGCCCCCCACATCAGCCACATGACCGCCGAGGTCAGGTTTCCGGTCTGGAAGAAGTCGTAGGCGGCGAAGCCGAGGGCCGCTGCGGTCACGAACAGAGAGAACCAGCCGAGCCCGCGCCCGTCCCAACCCATGACGTTGTTGATGCCGACCCACAGATAGGTGAAGCCGAACAGATACAGGCCGGCCGCGCCGGCGATCACGTCCGGGTCCCCGCCCGAGGAAACCACCAAGTAGGTGGGCGTGAACACCTGGACGGCGCCGGCGAAGAAGTTCAGGGGGGCGGCCCCCTTGGGTGAGATGTGTCCCAACAGCATGATGCCGTTGATGAACAAGATGGCACCCACGTAGAGAAGTCCAACACTTCCCATTTGCACAATTCCTTTCGTTTAGACCGGCGGCGCGGCGCCGTAGCGGAACCCGCCCGCCGTGGTGGAACGACCCCTTGCGATCTGGGCAGCGGCGCCTTCTGGGCGGCGGTGCCCGGATAGGCAACAATGCCTTGCCGGGAGCAGGTCCCTATTTAGTCCCGCATAAACAGCGGGCCAGTGCCGGATGGCCCCCCGGACGTCGACTGTATTTCCAGAAGATATCAGGTCGGTTCCGTTCCGTCTTCTCTTGTGACCGGTTCTGCTTGTAGCTACCCCTCTAGCCACACCGACCGGCGCCGGTGCCATCTTGGAACCGCCGCCTTATTTAGCCTGGTGTAAATAGTGAGGTTTTCCGGTCGTTACCAACGAAAGGCTAGTTGGAACGTTGATCGGCGTCAAGCGGGTTATCTTTGAGCCCCCATCAATAATATAACCAACAGTTATCGATTGGGGTTTCTTGGGCCTGGGCGGTGCTGGGAAGGCTTTGCCCCCGAATCGGTTGCCATATGAAAGCCCAGGTCACAGCGCTACCCGCACCGTCGCGTAATTCTACTCGCGCGCGCTCGGCCCCATGCCCGCGTGGTCGGCGAGGCGTGGGCGGTGATTGGCGAAAAGGTCGCCGGATTACCGCCGCCCGCCGACGGACAACCCCTCATAAACCCGGCGTTGTTTAGGGTTCCGAAAGCAAGGGCATGTTGCGCGGGCCGGAAACACCGTGTTATCTTGCTGGGCGGCATCACCTTTTCGCGTGGGGTCGCGAACATCGCACCACCACTCACTTCTCCGCGTGCCGTTGGCACACGCGCAGGGCGGCGCAAACCACCCTGCGAACAATGACAACCGTCCGCCTGCGGACGTTTCGGCACGCGCTTTAACCCACTGACTTGGAGTCTCCATGCACAACCGTTGGCTCGTGGGCGCGCTGCCCGCCGTAATGATCCACGTCTCAATTGGATCGGTCTATTCTTTTTCCACTCTCACAAAGCCGTTGATGGCGGAAATGGACGCCCCGGAGTCCACCATCAAATGGGCCTTCTCGATCGCCATTTTCTGCCTGGGCTGTTCTGCGGCGGGCTTGGGGAAGTTCGTGCAGGACTACGGGCCCAGGGTCTCGGCCAGGATCTCCGGGGTCTGCTTCGGCCTGGGAATGATCCTCACCGGCGTGGCCATCTTGAGCCACTCGGTCACCTGGCTGTTCCTGTGCTACGGCGTGTTGGGCGGGATTGGGTTGGGCACGGGCTACATCACCCCGGTGAAGACCCTGATCCGCTGGTTCCACGACCGGAAGGGCATGGCCACGGGCATGGCGGTCATGGGCTTCGGCTTCGGGTCGGTGATGGCCGGGCCGGTGTTCGCCTGGCTGATCGGACTGTTCTCGGAACACGACGCGGCCGGCGCCGTCACCGCCTACCACGTCGCCCCCGCGTTCCTCATCATGGGGACGGTGTACGGGGCGATCCTGATAACGGCATCGTTCATCATCCGGGTGCCGCCGCCGGAATGGGGCGAGGTGATAGACGACAACGGCGCGGCCGTTCCCCAACAGCGGCAATACAAGACCACAGAGGCGCTGCGCACGTGGCAGTTCTACGCGCTGTGGGTGATGCTGTTCGTGAACATCTCCTGCGGCATAGCGGTCATCTACACGGCGTCGCCAATGATGCAGGACACGGTGGGCGTGGACGCGCAAACCGCCGCGCTGCTCGCCGTGTCCGGGGTGGCGCTGTTCAACGGATTGGGACGGTTCGTGTGGGCGTCGTTGTCCGACAAAATGGGGCGCCCGTTCACATTTGCCGCCTTCTTCGTGGTGCAAGTCGTCGCCTTTGGCGCGCTCGGCGCGCTGTTGGCCGCCGGCCGGGCCGAGCAGGCGGTCTTCCTGGGGCTGATCTACCTCATCGCCACCTGTTACGGCGGCGGCTTCGGCACCATCCCGGCCTACCTGTCCGATCTTTTCGGCAACGCCAACGTGTCGGCCGTCCACGGCTGGGTGTTGACCGCCTGGGCGCTGGCCGGCGTGGTGGGGCCCACCATCTTGGTATGGGCGAAGGGCGGCGAGGAGACCTACCAGCGCGCGATGTTCTTCTACGCCGGCATGCTGGCCGTTGCCTTGGTTGTGTCCGTCGTCTTGTTGACCGCGTTGCGGCGATCGCGCGGCGGGTTCGACCCGTTGCACCGCGATTATCGAGGTCAGCGGGCCGGGGATCGAAGCGACTTCGAGAAGACCTCCTCGCCATAGAACGCCCCACTGGGTGTGGGAATCCTCCAAGTCCGGCCCGGCCAGGTCCTCCACGTCGGCGGCGACGGCGGCAGCGACGGCGGCAGCGACGGGAGCTGTGATGGTGCCCGGCGGGCGAGGTGTGTCCCGACCGTCCAGACGAAAGGGACCGTCCCCGTTGGGTGTGCGTTGGAAAGGGGATGGCGCCCCCTCCATGCGGAGGGGGCGCCATCCCCTTTTCCTTGTGGTTGATTCCTAGACGGTGCCCCAGCGGGGGGCCTGGGCTGGTTTACAGCGGGTCGCCGGCCTCCGCGCCCGCGCGGGTGCTGTTTGAGCCCTTCGGCGACGTGTGGTCGGCGGTGTCCAGTCGAGTCTGGTACTCCCAGATGGCGTTCCGCAGCCGCAGCGGCGGCACGTCCATCGACTGGGCGGCCGCGTTGATCAGCCCGAGCGCGGTCTGGGAAGAGACTTCGGTGCCCGCCGCCGAGCTGGCGAATTCGGCCAGCCACGGATCGAGCGGCTCCGTCTCGACGCCGGCCACCAGGGCGAGGCGCGCCCAGCTCAGTCCGGAATGCTGCGACGGCAGGTTGAGCCAAGCCTGATGCAGGGACC
>JAITFE010000045.1 GCA_031281585.1 Bifidobacteriaceae bacterium
GTGCCGCCAGCGAGCAGCAACGCGGCACCGGCGGCGCCGGCGATCAGCCCTTTCACTCTGCGGGCTCGAGTTACTTCTGTTCTCATTGGTTTTCCTTTCGGGGGGCGCGCGGCTCAAGAGCCGCGCTGTGGAACCACGACTGGGCTAGTCGCGGCTGGAAAAAGCGGTTGGGAACCACCGCCGGGGTTGGCCCGGCCTGGCGGCCGAGTCGGGGGACCCTGGCCACCGGCGGGGCGGCGGGTTCCCGGGAGCGGCCGGCCCCAAGGCCTCCGCTCCCACGTCTTTGGGCCGTCAGCTGCGTCATCATGGTTTGTCCCACCTCGAAACCTGGGGATGGAAACTGACGATTAGCTGATCGACGGCATCGGTGCTGTAAAGCAGGTCAACCGACCACGTGTCGTTTAGCTGGTCTGGCCCGCGCGGACCCACCGGCGTGTCGACGGTGGTTGAGGCTAGGTTTTCGTAGCTGCCGGACGTGCCCGGGTAGGTCAGCTTGAGGCACCACTCTTGCTCCACCGCGACCTGGTCCCCGTAATCAGCCCCGTTGGCTGTTTTGCTGACGGGGATGGTGGCGGTGGGGTCGGCGGGGTCATACACCGCCCTGACCGGGTTGTCGCTGAGGTCGGGGGCGTTGGCGGCAGTGCACTCTTCGCTGCCTGTCAACAGCGCCAACACGGCGGTCGCGCCGCTGGTCACCCCGCTCAGGGAATTGCCGTCAGAATCGGTCCAGTCCAGTTGTCCCACGTAATACAGCCTCGAGTTGCCGCGCGCCAGCGATGTCACCGTGTACGGGATGTACAAAGTGTTCGGGCTGCTCAAGGTCGGGTTGTTCGACTGCAGCGCGACCGCGTCAGCCTCCAGCAGTTGCGCGCTGACCCCCCTGCCGTTCGCGGTGCTCTTGGCCAGTTTGGCGTCACCCGACCAGGCCGGGTCCCACTCGGTGTATCCGTCTGTGCAGGAGGCCCTCCTGTTCAGGTCGCAGGTGCTCTTCAGCGCCCTGGCGGTGGGATCCGTCAAATCCATCCGGTCTGCAGCGAACCCAACCACGCCGTAATTCACCGTGATTTGCGCTTCGACCTGCTGCGACCAGAGCGCGTTGGCCGCCGGCAGTCCAAGGGCCAGGCCCGCAGCCGCGGCCGCCAGGACCAAGACTTGCCGCCTGCCTGGCCGCCTGCGTCGAATCCCGGCGCCGTGTCTAGCGGGCGCCCCCGGAGCCGGGCGCTCGCCGCGCGAAGAGGTCGGCGGCCGCCGCCACAGGATCGTCATGGCGCGCTCACCCCGAACTTTTCGCCCGCGCGGATCTGGTCCAGCGTGATGGTGAGGTCGGGAAACACGTAATTGCCGCCCGGAGAGTCAATGACCGGGGAGACGCGCGGGTCGACACCCACATACGGGTAAGGCGCCGTGGCGTCCGAACTGTCTTTGGCTTCCAAAGTCAGCCCAATCTGGAAATCGAGTTGGCCGTCAGTGTGAATGCCGGGATTGAGCACCACGCCGTTCGGTCCTCCCCACAGGCTGAGTTGGGTGGCGTTCGTCGCGGTCACGATTTCTGCGTCGGTGCCCACGGGTATGGGTGTCGAACCGCCCAGCAGCACTTTCCACGCTGGCGGGGAGGCACCCGCCTCAAAGCCGGAGACCGTATAGGTGCCAATGCCCCAGCCTGAGGCGTTGGTTCCCCACCCGATCTGGAGCCTCGCGGCAATGTTGTCCCCTTCAAGCCTGGTGCTGAACGCGCCAGTGATTTTGATCACATCGCCGGGCATCGCCACAAACTTGCTCAGCGGCAGCGATCCATCGGAGCATGTGGTCCCGCTTGCGGGCTCTGGGGTCAAGCACTTGCCATGCTGGCCGCTGGGAATGGTTCCCCCGGGGAGCGGCTCTCCCACCGAGTTCACCTGCTGCCATTCCCAGGCGGAGGAGGTGATTTCGAGGTCTCCGGCAATGATCTTCTGCCCGGTCACGCTGTCCGAATCGTGCCACAGCGCGTAAGTCCCAGCGCCGCCGCTGAGCAAACCCCAGAGCGGCAGCGACACCGCCAGGGTTAGGGCACCAGCCCCCGCCGCCCAAATGGTGTTGCGTCCGCCGGGGAGCCGCTCCATCCGCCCGTGCGCCCGCGCCGCGTGCCGAGGCGGTTCAATCGCACGATGCCGTGGCGCCAGCCTCCCCACCACGCCCGCCCGCGCAAGGCGGCCAGCCCGCCGCGCCCACGCCCGGCTCAGCTTGGCCGAGACGGTGTCCCGCGCTGGGGACCCGTGAGCGTACCGCCGCAGAAGCCCCATCACTGCACCGTCCCCGACATGACGCAGTGAAGCTGGTGCTGGTTCTGGATCACGGACCCCGTTGGTTCTTCGGGGTAAATCTTGTAGTCGGTCGTCACCGCCGCGGTACGGCCGCTTGGGGCGAGTTGGTTCTCAGCCGGCAGGATCCGGACCTTGGCGGCACACGTGTCGTTGAGTTCCGCGTCAAAGACCTCGATTGGCTGAGCACCGGTAGGCCCGTTTCGCAAAGTGCCGAAATACGCAACATTGGTGACCGTGTAGATCCAGTACACCGTTGTGCCCGCGTCGAGCTGCGCCACGGGATTCGGCTTTGGCGGCACTTCCCAACAACTTTGGTCGTCCGGATCCTCGGCGCGGTTGAGCAAATCCGCTGGATCGGTCGACCCGTCGCTCAAGGTGGCGGGGACGGTCCCGTCCTCGCACGCAAAGGCGCGTTTCGAGAACTCGGCCATCGGCTGCTCAATATCCGACTGGTCCAACTCGTCTTTCTCGAAAGGTTGCGGCGGATAATTCCACCCGTCCGGCACACCATTGCTGGCTCCGTATCCGTTTTGCACTGGGTGGCTCATGGCGTCCGCGCTCCACCAGTATGCTTCGCAATAGGCTGCGGCCACGCGAGCCCACCGTCCAGCGTTGGTGCTGCGTCCGTCCGTAATCACCCATCTGTCATACTCGCCGCGGAGTTGGAATTGTTGAAAGTAGGGGGCTGTGGCGAGGGCATCCGTGTACCACAAGGCCACTGTGTTCGTGTCGTAATACAGAATCCGCCGCCAAAGGGTTGACACAGACGCCTGCTGCGCGACGGGTGTGCAGCTTTCCCATCCGATGCCCGCGGCCGCGCCGCCCGTGGCCCCCACGCCAAGCCAAACAGCGCCTTCCACCAGGCTGGCGGCAGCCAGTGAGACATGCCCGTCTTCCCGATAGACCTCGTCAATTGAGAACGTTATCTCCAAATCCACGCCCTCCGGGATGATCACGGTGAAAAGCAGGAAGAGAGGGTTCGCAGGGTCCTGCTCAACCATGCTGCCGTTCGAGTAGGCGGTGGGGTAGAAGGGCACTGGCAAGCCTGCGCTGGTTTGAATAGTGACGCTTGCTTTGGCCGCGTAAACGCCGGCTTGGAACCGCAACGTGCGGTCACCCCCACCTATGGGAGCTCCGTTGGCGGTCAGTTTGAATCCCCCGGGATCGCTCCCGGTGATTGGCGCCGAACCTGCGGGAGGTATGCCCTGCTGAAACGATGCGGGCAGATAGAAGGCACCGGCTGCGTACGTCTCCTTGCCGACGGTGTCCCACGCAACGGTCTCGGTAGACGTGGGCTCGGAATGGCCGGGCGGGGTCCTGTTGCCGTCCCCGGTGATCCAGTCTCCGACGGCCGTGTCAGGCCACTCGAAGTTCAAGGGTCCGTTCGGCACCAAGTAGACGCCTGTGTAATCACGGTAGTTGCCAGAGCCGTCGTAGCCCTTCACCGTGGCGAGGTTTTCCCAATCCAATTGCCGCGTCAACAGGTTGGCGACCGATTCACGTGTCTCGACAATGCCACCAACGTAATCCTGCAAGCCAGGGCAGAAATCGAACACTGTGGACGAGGCCTTCTCTACGGCGTCGATGGGGAAGCGCGGATTCGCGCACGGACGACCGGTGATATGGAACCAATCGACACCAAACAGCGCCTGTCCATCCAGCGCCTCGGCCCCCGCCGCCCCTTTCTGCGCTGCCGGAACCTCTTGCGCATTGACGACTATTCCCAGGTAGGGGTTTGTGCCAATGCCAACGTCTGGGGCCGGCGTGTTGGCCTGCGAAATGCCTGGAGGCGTCGCAAGGACAGCCAGCAGTGCCAGGCCTGCTAATGCAGCCAGCGCGGCGGTGGTTCTAGACCTCACAGTTAGTTTGCCTCCAATCTGTGGGGATCTTGGGGAAGAGGCTTCGGCGCGGGGCGGGCACCTCGCGCTGTCGGATTCAGTTGGGGCGACGAGTCCGCAGGCGGGCGAACCGCTGCCGGGCCCAGATCCTGTGGGGCCGGGTAACAAACTCCCGACCGGCCACAGCCCACGGTTCTTCGCTTTGAGCGAGCCAATCTGTGTTTGAGACTATCGCACCCGATCCTTACGATTCGCCCGATTAGGGAAGAATACTAGCCAAAATACTCAACGCTGGAAATCATTGCGCCGAACCCGAGGCTTCGCCTGGCAGAAAACCTCCCGCGTTGCGCCGGCCGTCACGCCACAGGCGGCGCACCGCCCGCCTCGTCAACGTGGTGCCGACTGATCGACCGCCCATGGTCTTCTGCGCCGAGCCGCCACCCCCGCCTCCTCCTGGCGAACGGCCGGCCGCTCGGACTGGCAGTCCGTCGGCGTTTCGCCCAGCCCTCCGATGCCGTGCCCTCACCCTACGCTGTCAGACCCGTTTGGCAGACTTGCTTTTGGCCGCCAGTCGGGCGGCGGCCCGGCCCCGGTGCCGGCCGCCTCCAGGCGAACCGGCGGATGATCCGCAGTCTCCCGAACCTGGTTCGGCCCGCAGCGAGAGACGGCGCGCCTGGTACCGGTCCCAACTCCGGAATCTTCGCAATTTGTTGCAAACAAATGTTTGCCATAACAGACTGTACTGAGTACACTTGAAGTATGAGGAACGTCCCCAATCCGGTCGGCCGCGACGACGCGTCGGGTGGGTTTGGCGCGAACCCAGAGGGCTTTCCCGCCGGGGGCGCGCCGGGCGATTGGGCCGCACCTGGCGTGGATATGCCCGGTGTTGGCGCCACGGGATCCGCTGCGGACGACGCGGCCGAGAACGGCGGCACGGCATCGGGGCGCGCCGCCACGGAGGCGGGTGGCTGGGCCGCGCCGGGCGTGAACATGCCCGGCCTTGGTGCTCCCATATCTGACGCGGGGGATTGCGTCGGTGACGGAGGCACGGCATCGAGCGGCTCGGTCCCAGAGGCGGGTGGCTGGGCCGCGCCGGGCGTGGGTATGCCCAGCGCCGGCGACCAAGGATCGACACCGGGCGTTGCTGTCGGGGACGGGGGCACGGCATCGGGTGACGCCATTCCGGACACTGGTGGTTGGGCGGCTCCCGGCTTGGGCGCGCCGATCGGCGAACCGGTTGAACGTTTGTTAAGCCCGCGGGTGCGGCAACTGGCTGGCTTGGTGGACGGGTTGAGCGTGGACGAACTGGTGGCTGTCCAAGGCTGGGTGTTAGACCGGCTGGCCGAGCGGATCACCGATCAGGGAGTGATGGGGTCGTTCGGCCGGATGGAACTGCTGGAGTTCGCCTCGGCGCTGTTGACCGCTGCGGGTCGGTCGGAGATCATGACGGGCCGGTTGGCTCACCTGGCCGACCGGCATCGAAAACTGTCCGGCGGGGTGGGTTCAACCACTTGGTTGTCCAGGAAGAACCGGTTGACCCAAGGCCAAGCCGCGAAGATCGTCTTGCGGGCCAAAGACACCACCCAGATGCCTCTGCTGGACCAGGCAGGTTTGACTGGCGACGCCAATCCCCACCAAGTGTCCGCGGCGGCACAGGCGCTGAAGCAGCTGCCCCAGGATGTGCTGACCAGCGCTCAGGTCTCACAAGCGGAGGAGTTGCTGGTTTCGTTTGCCAAGACAATCGACTCCGCCGGGCTGGCCAAAGCCGGGCGGGTGTTGCTGGAGCACGTCGCCCCCGAATTGGCGCAACAACGTGACGAAGAACGCGCGGAACGCGAATACCGCCAAGCCCACCGCAACCGGGCGTTATGGTGGGTCGACCGGGCCGACGGTTCAACCCTCCTGCAAGCCACCATGCCCACCATTGACGCCGAACCCCTCAAACGGCTGATCGACGCCTACGCCGAACAACAACGCCGCACCACCCAGCACAACCGCAAAGCCGACCACGCCACCGACCACAAAGCCGACCGCAAGACCGAGGCGCTGGCAGCGGCCGTGCGGCGGATGGACGGGTTGCTGGCGGTCTTCGCGGAAGCCAACCGCCACGGGGTGGCCCCGAAACTGGGTGGCGACAGGCCCCGCGTGCAAGTCGTCATCACCTACCAGCAACTCTTGGACAAAGCCCGCTCCGCCAAGCTGTTCGGACCGCGCGGACCAGGCCAGTCCATACCAGCCGGGAAGCTCAGGACCATGCTGTGTGACGCCGACCTGATCCCAACCGTTCTCGGTTCCAAATCCGAAATCCTTGAGGTGGGCCGGGAACACCGCTTGGTCACCGGGCCGATCCGGGCAGCCCTGGAACTCAGAGACCAAGGCTGCACCTTCCCATCCTGCGACCGCCCCGTCGGATCGACCGAAGCCCACCACATCAAACCGTGGTACGACGGCGGACCCACCGACCTGGGAAACCTCACCCTCTTATGCCCCCACCATCACGCGCTGGTCGAACCGCCCAGGAACGGACCCCCGGACTGGGAAGTCCGCATCCGGCCCGAAGACCAGATCCCCGAGTACACGCCACCCGCAACCCTGGACCCCCGACAACGCCCCATCCTCCACCAGCGCTTCACCCTCCAGGGAGCCAAACCCAGTCCAGTCGAACCCACCGCGGTCAAACCGGCTGCGGGCAAACCCAGCCCGCTCAACGGCGAAGCTCCGGCACCCAACGATGGCGACAACCGCCCCGACTCGTGCTGAGCCGACAAGCGGCGACAGGGGCGACAGCGGCGACAATGGCATTCTCCTGACCTTCACAGCTAGTCGCCAGCGGCGGCAACAGGGCGACAAGAGGGGAGACTCCAACGACCGACGCAGGCGCACGAACTGCGCCGATCCCCTGGATCTCGGTCCTCAGGCGAAGCCCGGCGGCTCACAGCAGGAGGACGTGAGAAGCCACCAGGAGGATGACTTCGGGAGAAACGCTTCAGGAGGAGGAACTGGTCTCCAAACGCAGGACGCCGTAGGTCCAGCCGTGGCGGTGATAGAGGACCGACGGCAAGCCGGATTCAGAGTCGACGAACAAGAAGAACGGGTGGCCCACCAGCTCCATCTCGTAGATCGCCTCCTCCACGTTCATGGGCTTGGCCTGATGGACTTTCTCGCGGATGACCACCGGGGAGTCCGCCAAGGTCGACTCCTTGACCGGCGGGGTGGCGGGCTTCTTGGCGGGCTGATCGTCCTCGTCAACCACCTCGGCCACAGCCACCGGCGCCGGCTTGGGCGGCGCCAAATCGGCCGGGGCGTCGGTCGGCCCCGGATCGCGGGCGAAAAGCGACTGGTCAAAGCTCTGCGCCTGACGGCGCGTCATCTTGTGCTTCGACTTGCGGCGGTCCTTGGCCCGGCGCTCCTGCTGCATCAACTTGCCCATGGCCACGTCAAAAGCGGAGAACATGTCCGCCGCCGAGGCCTCCGCCCGGATCACCGGGCCCTTGCCGCGGACGGTGATCTCCACCGTCTCAGCGGTCTCAGCCTGGCGCGGATTGTTCTCGTGGACAACTTCGACCTGCACCAACTGCGCCTGGGAATCGTACTGGGCGACTTTGGTCAGCTTTCCAGTGGCGAACTCGCGGAAACGATCGGGTATTTCAACATGACGGCCGGCTACGACAATCTCCATTTTCCTTGGCCTTCCAATTGGTGTGCGGGGTGGCGGAACCACCCTCGGGTGATGGGCTGAACAGCGTTTGAATGCTGCCGGGGAAGAAACGACCTCCTTAGCGGTTCGGGTTCAGGCCCGCCACTGGGAACACCCCGAGGTAGACCGGAACGGCCACTGCGGCCCAGTTGGGACCGCTTGTTCTTCTACCTACGTTAGCTCATTCGCCTGGGGTCTTAGCGGTACGCCACGGGGTTGCCTGCCACCCGGTCGGTTCTTTCGGACTGACCCGGCAAACCCGACCCATCAGCCGAGACGCGCGGGCTCCGCCACTGCCGCCGCGCCGGGCGGTGGTACCTCCGGGCGGCGGTACCGCCGGGCAGTGCCGCGCCGGGCGGATGCCGCGCCGATTCGGGGTCGCGTCCGCCGAGGGGTGGCCCGGGCCGGGTCGCGCCGGGCGAGGGCCGCGTCCAACGCACCCATCTGAACGGGGCCCACGACCGGCGGTCTGCGCAGCCTTGAACCCGCGCCGACCTTCCAGAAATAGGTACCGTCCCCATTTCCGTCCGAACCGGGCCCGCGACCGGCGGTCAGCGCAGCCTCGAACGCGCGCCCCGTGAATCGGCCGGGCTGACCGCGAGCACCACGGCGCCCAGGGTTTGGCCGCCCGCACGGGCAAGCGCCCGCTCGGCGTCAAGCAGCGTGGCCCCGGTGGTGAGCACGTCGTCAACCAAGAGACACGGCGCCGCCGGCACCCGCTTGACCAGGGTGGTTCCTTCCCGGCCGGAGGCGCGCTCGCGCAAAGACCGGCCAGCCTGCTCGCGGCTGAGGGTCCGCCGCCGCAGCACGTCAGCGCAGCCGGCCTCAAGGCCCGCCCCCGCCAAGGCCTCTGCCGCCGCGAGCGCCAGTTGGGCGGTCCCGCCGGACGGCCGCGCGAGGCGGCGCACCACCCTGGAGGGCACCGGCACCACCGTCACCGCCGGGGCGACCCGTGCCAGAACCCGAGCTGCGGCCTCGGCGGTGCGGGCGATCGCCCGCCGCAGCTCCAGCTCCAGTTCTCCCCTGCCATGGCGTTTCCAGGCGACGATGGCGTGCCGCACCTCGCCGGAGTACCAGGCCGCCGACCACACGGGCAGCGCCGGGCCGCCGTTCGCCGGGACCAGGCGGGGCGCCCCCGCCTCCCGACGTTCGACTGGGCCCAACAGGGCGAGGCGGCAACGCGGGCAAAGCGGGCCCGCCAACTCCCGCCCGCAGCCGGCGCAAGCGGCGGGCCAGACCAGGTCCGCCGCCGCTTTGAGGGCCTTCACGGCGCCAGCGCCACCGCGCTGGCCCCAGAAGCCAGGGGCTCCCAGATCCGGCGCTGCGGCGAATACGCGAACAACCCGCCCGAACGCCCCGAGACGTACAGCTCAGTCGGCCCGCGCCCCGCCGCCAGGGCGACCGGCGGATCGGTCGAAGACTTCAGATAGGTGATGTCTCCCCCCACGGTGAATACCGCCGGCACCAGTTCCTCCGGAACCACCGGAGCGGTCAAGAAGGCCAGCGACACGTCGTCAGCCCAGGTCAAAGACTGCACGCCGGTGGCGAACGAGGCCACCGTCAACGGCCCGGTCAAACGCCAAGGCACCGCCCGCTCCTGCCGGACAATGCCGCTGATCCGCACTTCGATCCGGTCCCCTACCGCCACGGCCAGCGCCAACCGGGCGCCGTCGCGCGCCGGCGCCAAAGCCACCACCCGAAGGCCGTCCAGCCAAGGCGCCCCCAAGCGGAACGGTTCCCCCTCGGCGCTAAAGGCCACCACAGCATCGGCGGCGGCGGCCCAAATCCAGCCCAAACGGTCGAACACGGGCGGGGCGGTGAACTGCCCCACGCTCTCAGGCGGGGCCAAAGCGCGCGGCGGCTCGCCGATCCTGTCGATCAGGTCTATCCGCCCCTCGACCAGGCCGGCCATCCGGCCGAGCGAGTGATCGACGGTCAGCGACTCCCACCCGGCCGCCGCCTCGGTTCCCTCGATCAGGTTCGCCTGTCGGTCGTGGTACCGCCAAACGCCCGCCTCGCCCAGGTAGAACGGGCCCTCCACGCCGACCGGGTTGATCTCCAGGCCGGCCGCCTGACCCACGTCCAAACGCACCGACTCGACCTGCAGTTCGACCGAATCGACCGTCGGGAGGGCCGTCAACGAAGATTTGAGACAAGCCAACACCGTGGCGCGGGCCGTTTCCGAAGCCCGCGAAATGGCGCTCGACAGGTTCACCACCGCCACCCGGTTGGTCACTTTGACCGTCTCCGTCATCAAGCGCGTGCCGGACGGCACCACCGCGCTGACCGCGCCCGTCAAATACGGCGGCGGCCCGTTCAGGAACTCCTTGACCGCCGCCGTGGCCGCCCTGGCGCGGGTGAACATGCGCTGGTCAGGCACCAAAAACTGGCCATCGGCCGAAGGGAAGTAGATCCTGGTCGCCACATAGTCGCCCCAGAACACGTCCGCCGGGATGACAATCCCGTCCGGCAGGTCCGAAATCCGCCACTGCGAATCCTCGTCCTGGCTCAACGACAGGGTTTCGCTCCACGCCTCCGGTTCCCGCATGGTGTAGCGGCCCGACTCGTCGACCACGCCCACCTCCTTGACGGTCAAAGCCACCCGCCCCAACTGGGTGCCCGTCTCCGCCAGCACCGGCTCGGCGCCCGACTGGTAGACCCGCACCGAGGCGAACGGGTTCCACACCGCCGCCGCCTCAGCCGTCAGATAGGAGCGGGCGACCTTGAAATCGTCCGAGCTCCCCGCCAGCATCGCCTGCAGAAAACCCTGGACAATCTGGTCGAGGTTCGCGTCCTTCACAGGCGGCGCCGCCAACCCCTGGACGTACAGCTCTTCCCGCCCCTCGTCCGGCTGGCCCTGCTGGACCGGCCCCGACTGGGGCAGCGTGGCGCAGCCCGCCGCCATCGCGGTGACAACCAGGAGCACGATGCCGACCGGCCGCCTCCCAGCCTTCCCCGACCGCCGCTCTGGGTTCATTGGGCAACCTCCTGGATTGACGGCGCCGGACCCAACTCCAGCGGCGGTTCGCCGACCTGGCCCCCCGCCCTGCGCGGGACCACCAGCCGGAAGACCGCGCCGACCCCCTGCCTGCCCCACACGTCCAAGTTGCCGCCGTGCAGGTTGGTGTCCTCCAACGCGATCGCCAGGCCGAGCCCCGTTCCCCCGGTGGTGCGGGCGCGCGCCGGGTCGGCCCGCCAAAACCGGTCGAAGACCCGCTCCAACTGCTCTTCGCTGAGACCCACCCCGTCGTCCGCCACGACAATGGCGATCGCCTGGTCGCTCATGGCGAGCTCCACCAAGACCCGGCTCGAGGCGTGCTCAATCGCGTTGACCACCAAGTTCCTGATGATCCGGGAGATCCGTTTCGAGTCCACTTCGGCCTGGGCCGGGCTGTTCGGCATGCGGCTGGTGACGGCGATGCGGTGGTCCGCCGCGAGCGGCGCCACCGCGTCCAGCTCCCAGCCGACCAGCGCTCTGAGATCCACCCGTTCCGTGTCAAGCTGCGCGGCGCCCGCGTCGAAGCGGGAAATCTCCAGCAAATCGGACAGCAGCGCGTCAAAACGGTCCAGTTGGTTGGCCAGCAACTCCGCCGACCGCGCCACGTCCGGCGGGAACCGGTCCCGCGCCGCGTAGATCAGGTCGCCCGCCATGCGGATCGTCGCCAGCGGGGTGCGCAACTCGTGCGAGACATCAGACACGAAGCGCCGCTGCAGCTTGGACAGATCCTCCAGTTGGCCGATGTGCCGTTGGATGGCCGCCGCCATCTCGTTGAAGGATGCCGCCAGAGTCGCCATCTCGTTGTGGCCTTTGACCGGAATGCGCTCCCCCAGCGCCCCGTCCGCGAGTTTCGCCGCCACCTGCGCCGCTTGGCGCACCGGGCGGACCGCCTGAAGGGTGGCGATCCAAGTCACCAGGACCACGATCACGACCACCGCGACCGCCGAACCCGCCAGGACCTGCGCGATCAAGCTCATCGTGGCTTGCTCCGGCCCCAAGTCGTAGACCATTACCAGCACGTAGGTGGTCGCCATCAACGTGACCGCCTGGGCCACCGCCACCCCCGGATTGGTCGGCTGGCCGGGCTCTGTCGGCAACGGGACCGACTGCCAGACCTGCTGCCCGCCGGACCGGGCGGCATCGCGCAACGCGTCCGAGGCGACGTCCCAAAGCTGGGGGTCCGTGAAGATGGCTGAAATGGCGCCGGCGCCGGGGTCATCCGGCGGCAGAAGCGAAACGGCCCGGGCCGAGGAGCCGACCGAGGAAATCTGGCCGATCGTGTCGCGGGCCATGGTCTCCGCCGTGATGGGCGAGGCGGCGGTCGAGGCGTCAAAGATGTCTTGGGCGGTCGCGGCCAGGCGCTGCGCCTCCCGCAGCACGTCGTTCACTCTGGCGTTGAAGATGCCGGACCTGACCTGCCCGGTCAGCGCGATCCCGACCGCCGTCAACGCGACCGAGGACACCACGATGACCGTCACCATGACCCTGGCCTGGAGCGAACGCCGCACCAGCCCGATCAGGCCCCGCTTAGCCCTGTCGGGCTGGGTCATTGCGGGCTGCCCGCCCTGTAGCCCACGCCGCGAACCGTCAACACCACTTTGGGGTTCTCCGGGTCGCTCTCAACCTTGGTCCGCAAACGCTGGACGTGGACGTTGACCAGTCGCGTGTCGGCGGCCTCTTTGTAACCCCAAACGCGCTCCAGCAGCATTTCGCGGGTGAAGACCTGCCACGGCTTTGAGGCGAGAGTCTCCAGGATGTCGAATTCGAGCGGCGTTAGCGAGATCAGTCGGCCCGCCTTGCGGACCTCGTGCCCCGGCACGTTGATCTCAATGTCGCCGACCCGCAGGCGCTCCCCGTCCTCCGGCTCGCGGGTCGGACTGCGTCTGAGCCTCGCTTTGACTCGGGCGACCAGCTCGGCCGGCTTGAACGGTTTGAGGATGTAGTCGTCAGCCCCGACCTCCAGGCCCTCGACAATGTCCTTGGTGTCCGATTTCGCCGTCACCATGATGACCGGCACGCCCGATTCTTTGCGCAGTTCCCGGCAGACTTCGATCCCGTCCATCCCCGGCAGCATCAAGTCCAGCAGCACCAGGTCCGGCCTGGTTTGCCTGATCAGCGTCAACGCCTGGGTGCCATCAGTGCAGTAATCGGGGAGATAACCCTCCGACGTGAGCACAATTCCGATCATCTCCGCCAACGCGACATCGTCGTCCACAACCATGATTCGGCCCGTCATCTTCCTATCGTGCCAGAGCCTGGCCACGCGAGCACGCTTTCCATGCTATGACGGCCCGCACTATCCGTGCCGAGGCCCGTCCGGGCGCCGACGGGCAGAGTTGCCCAGGACGCGGGCACCCCAAACGCCGCGTCCCCAAACGTTGCGGCCGTGAACGCTGCGGCCGTGAACGTTGCGGCCATGAGCCTTGCGGCCGTGAACCCTGCGGCCGTGAACGTTGCGGCTCGACCGGTCCCCGTGGCGTGATGTGCCGCCTCGGCCCGCTTCGCGGCGGCGAATCGCCAGGCCGCCCGGAAACGGCCCTTCAAGTCGACCGAACGCTTCTTGGGCGGTGAACGGCCAAGTGGGCGCGCAGGCGCCGCCACCGCGTGAGGCCGTGTTTGGCGCGGTCTTCGACTGCGGCCACATCCCGCCAATAGGACCTGGCGGATCGCCCTGGGGCGAGCCCGGCGCCGAAGGCGGCGCCATCGGCCTCCCGTGCGAGTTGAATGATCAATGGGCGCATCCGGGCCGGCGCTTTGCCGGCCACCTCCAAGCGGGTGGCGGCGCGGTCGGGCGGCGGCAGCAAGCGCAGGTCCCGCAACCGATCAGTCAGTTCCGCCCAGCCCGCCACGATCCGCTGCGGCGGCGGACCCCGCCTCTCGCGGCGGCGCCGCCGCCGCGCCCTGGCGAAGCCGAGGGCGGCAACGATCATCGCGAGCAGCAAGACGACACCCGTCAGGCCTGCGCCGATCAGGGCCAGCGCACTTGGCGGGGCGGCTGGCAGCTGCGGGGCCACCGGCCTGGCGGACCCGATCGGCACCGGCTGCAGGTCTTCCTCGGGCGGATTCGAGGGCTTCGCCTCCGGCGGCGGCGGTTGGGCGACCTGCGGCTTGGGCTGGGGTTTGGGTTCCTGGGCAGCCTGCTCGGGCGAGTCCTGGCGGTTCGGCGTGGGAAAGAAGCCAACCCAACCAAGCCCGTCCAGGTTGATCTCCACCCAGGCCGTCATGTCCAAACCTGTGAACGCCTGGACGGACCCCCGGCCATCCGCGTCCGCTGCGGCGGCGGCGGCGGTGGCGGTGGCGTCCGGAGGGTTCGCTTCCTCTCCGCTCAGGCCGCCCGGCGGAACCTCAACTTGGCCCGGACCCGGCGGCTCACCGTAACCGGGGGCAAAGCCCATCACGACTCTGGCCGGCATGCCCAAGGAACTCGCCATCAAGGCCATCGCGGCCGCGTATTGCTCCGCGTTCCCCACCATGAGATCGGCCGTCAGAAGCTCAGCTATGCGTTCCCCGCCATGCCCGGCGAGCGCCTCCACGCGGTCCGCTCCCTCGCCCGGCCCAATCTGGCCGTCCGAGTAGTAGCCGCCCTGAAGGAACCGCTCCAAGGCCAGGGCCTTGGCACCGGCGGTGGTGGCCCGCCCAGTCGCGGCTGCCGCCGCCAAGTCGGCTGCCGGAACCCGTGCAGAGGCGGGCCCGACAGTCGGTGCCGCTTGGGCGGCGGCGATCACCGCGTCTGCGGGCCGGTAGGGCCGGCAGTCCGTTTCCAGGGCGTACACCACCGGGCCTGAGGGTGAGGACGCGGGTGCGGAGGCGGCCGGGAGTGCGGAGGCACCCGACGCGGCCGAGGCGGCCGGAAGCGCCAAAGCGCCGGTGGCCGGAGCGAACCGGACCAACTCCTGCCTCATTGCCGCCTGGTCGCCCGCAAAAGTGATCGCTCTGGGATTCCCGACCGAATACAGCCAGACCGAGTCGATGTCGTGGTCCTCGAACTCGATTGCGCAGCTTGTGAGGCGGATCGCAACCGCCGCCGCGCCTGAAGATGGCCCCGCGCTTCGCGCAGGCGCGCGCGCTTCGGCGAACCCCGCGCCCTCAGCGCGCCCTGCGCCTTGGCCAGTCCCTGCGCCTTGGCCAGTCCCCGCGCCTTGGCCAGTCCCTCCGCCTTGGCCAGTCCCCGCGTTTTGGGCAGGCTCTGCGCTTTGGGCAGGCCCAAGCTCCTCAGCGAACCCTGTCGCCTGGGGAACCGCCGCCCCTTGCGGAAGCCGTGTGAAGTTGCCCGAGGCCTCACCTCGCCCGCCACCCGTGACGTTCCAGACCACGCCGTCAAAGCGGTCCATGACCGCCAGTTTGACCACGCCGCCGGCCGGCAGGCCGCGCACCTTCAAGATCACTTGGGACCGGAGGTCGCCTCTGAGGTACCGCCGGTAGGCGCTGAGCGGACTGGGATAGTCGCCCGGGTCGAACGGCGGTTCGACATGCTCCCGGATCACCAACCGGTCGCGGTGGTGGGCGAGTTCCCCGCCGCCAGCCCCGCCGACCACCGCCACCGCCACTGTGACCAGGATGGCGAGGATCCGCCGCGACGCCAGGCATTGCCTGCGCCAAGCCCCCCATGCGAGCACCCCCAAGCCTGTGACCAGTCCCAGTGGAAGGGCCGCCGCGCTGGCGCTCGTCCCCAAGGCGACCGCCGCGCCCGCCACCACGAGCGGGGCGAGACCCGCCCAGACGGCTCGTCCCCGGCTCAGCCTGGTGGCGACCGACACCCCGGCCGCCGCGCCCGCCAAAGCCAACGCGAACGGCGCCAGGCCAAAGCCGCCTCCCCCGCCGACCGGCACAGGGACCGTCAGCAATCGCCGCCAGACCCCCGTCACGCCCGTCGCCAACCACCGTTCGGCGGCCCAGGATGGCCATAACCCGCCTGCGGCCCACTCCGGCACGGCCAGACTAGGCCCGACCAAGAAGTACGCGCCCAGCAGGGCGGCCACCGTTTCCAAGGGCGGCCATCGCCGCCAGGCCCCCACCCCGGCCACCGCCGCGCCCAGCAACAGGCCCCCCAGCGCCGGCCGGGTGAAGGCGGACCCAAGCGACAGCCCCGCCGCCGAGTCCAACTCGCAAAACACCGGTACCAGCGGCGCGAGCGCCAGACCAACCAGCCCGGCGATGATTCCCCCATCCGCCCAGCGGCGCGCGGCCACGCCCGGCGCCGATTCAGGCGGGGCGCTCTTCACACCCGGTCCCAACGCCGCACCAGTTCCGCCAAACGCGCCAACCCGCCGATGCCGCCAGCCCACGCCATGCGCCGCAGGCGTTCCCAAGGCCGCACCAGTTCCGCCGAACGCCCCAATCCGCCGATGCCGCCCCGCGCCACGGCCGATGCCACAGCCCGCGCCGCCTCACTCACACCCGTTCCCAACGCCGCACCAGTTCCGGCAACTGCCCGAGTTCGCCAATTCCGACCAGGCGCAGCCGGCCCACCCGGCCAACCGTCGCCCGGCCGCCAACCCCGGACCGCACCGCGACCACGCTCGCATGGCGCGGCAGCAGGCCGGCGGCCCGGCTCAGCTCGCCGGCGGTCAGGCCGGCCCCGGCTACCAAGACCGCCAGCGTGGTTCGTGGCGCCGTTCCCCTGATCCGGGCGACTGCGGCCGCCAGACGGCCGCCGCCTCGCTCGTCGAGGGTCATTGCGGCGGCGGCGTCCAGTAACCGGCCGCGATCAGGCTGGCCAAAGCGCCGAACCTCCTGGCCCGCCACAATGGTCACGTCTCCCGCCTGCGCCAAGGCGGCCAGGCCGATGGAAGCGCAGACTGCGACCGCCAGTTCGAAATCCTCAGGCGTCCCGTACTCGGCCGGGTTGGTCGAGATCGCCGCGGCCACTTGGGCGCGGCGCGTGTCCTCGGACTGCCGCACCATCGCCCGGCCCAGCCGGGCCGACGACCGCCAATGAATGGCCCGCACGTCGTCGCCCGCCTGGTACGGCCGCAGGGCGTGGAATGACGCGTCCGGCTCGGCGGCCTGGCCCGTCGGCCTGCCCTCAAGGTCCTTGATCATCCCCGCAGGCCCAAACCGCAGGGTTGCGATTGGCGGACAAACTGCGATCTCGAGCGGCCGGCCAACCGCGAAACCTCGGGCCACCAGGCCAAACGGATCGCCCCGGACCGCCCGCACCGGCCCAATTAGAAAGAGGCCTCGGCGTTTGGTCGGGGCGGCGGCACAGACCACCAACGACTGCCCCGGCGCCAAGCCGGACGACCGGGCGGGCCGCCCGAGCGGCCGAGCGCGCGCCGCGAGACGGGGCCAGCGGATGGCGAGCAGACGTTCGGGGCCGGCCGCTGCGGGGCCCCGAGGCGTTTGCGGGCGGACCGGCACCGCCAGGTTTCCCGGCCACACCCGCCGCCGACCCGTGTTCACAAGGGTCAACGTCAGGCCCGGGTCGCCGCCAACCGGCACTCGGCGGTGTTCCGCCGCGAGGGTCACGCCCAGACCGGGCCGGCCCAGCGACGCCGCCAGGCCCGCGAGGAAAACCCCCGTCGCCACTCCGCCGGGCACCGCCAGTTCCGGCCAGCCGAGCCACCAGCCAACCGCCAGGCTGACCAAGCCCGCCGCCAACGCCGCCGCCCCCCAAGGCTGGGTCCGCAGGTCGCTTCGCTCTGACATGACCGGCGCGCCAATCTACGCCAGCGCCCGGGCCAGTTCGGCACCGCCGACCGCCGGGGCAGGCACCCGGCCAAGCACGTCCGCGACCACGCCATCCGCCTTGACGCCCTCCATCTGGGCGTCCGGCTCGATGATCAGCCGATGCGCCAGGACCGCGGGGGCCAAGGCCTTGATGTCATCTGGCGTGACGTATGGACGGCCCTGGGCCAGCGCGTAGACCTTGGCGCACCGGGCCAACGCCAGGCCGCCCCGCATCGACGCGCCCAACTCGCACCGCTGGTCGGCGCGCGTCGCCTCAACCAACGCCACAATGTAGTCAGCGACCAGGGGCGCAAGGTGCGCCTGCGCGGCCAGTTGACCAAGCCCCGCGATCTGACCGGCCGACGCGACCGGCCTGACCCCGGCCGTGCGGTCCACCCGCGCACTCTCCGTCACGAGCCTGACCGCTGTCGCATGATCGGGATAACCGAGCCTGGTCCGGACCAGGAAGCGGTCCAACTGTGCTTCCGGCAGCGGGTAGGTGCCCAACTGCTCGACCGGATTCTGGGTGGCGATGACCACGAACGGGCGGGGAACGCAATGGCTGGTCCCGTCGAGCGTGACCTGCCGCTCCTCCATCACCTCGAGCAACGCCGATTGGGTCTTGGGGCTGGCCCGGTTGACCTCGTCCGCGAGCAGCACCGAGCAAAAGACCGGTCCCGGACGGAACTCAAAACGGCCGCTGGCCTGGTCGTAGATCGACGCCCCGATCAAGTCGGAAGGCAGCAAGTCCGGCGTGAACTGAACCCGGCCGTGACTTCCCGCGACGGCCGCCGCCAGCGCCTTGGCGAGCGAGGTCTTGCCCGTGCCCGGCACGTCTTCGATGAGCACATGTCCGCCCGCCAGCATGGCTGTCAACACCAGGTCGACAACCCCGGCCTTGCCGACTATCGCGTCCGCCACCGCCGCCCTGATGGCGGCGAACGCGCGCGCGAACCCCTCAGCCACCTGCCTGTCCATTGCTCTCCCTCAAGTCCGTCGGTTGACGTTGACAGTCCGGCTGGCCCCCGCGTCCCGCCCGACGCTCGTCTCCGGGCCGGCGCCCATCTCTGGGCCGGCGATGGCGTCCGGGCCGGCGACGGCGTCCTCGCTGGAACCGGGGGAAGGACCGCCCTGCCAGGCCGGGTAGTCGATTGCGATCCTGGGCGAGCGCCCCAGGTCGTTGACCAGCCACACTTCGACCTGGCCGCCGGCCGCCGCGCCGCCGGGCGCGTCCACCTCAAACATCCCCGAACCCTGCGCCCGAGCCGCGCCGCCGTTCACCGACGCTCGCCAACTCGCCGGCAGGCCGCCCAGGTCGGACGGGTTGGCGCACCAAACGGCCACGGTCCAGCGGTCGACCCGCTGGGACGAACAGTCGCGCGGCGGCCCCGGCAGGGTCGCGACCTCGACGCGGGCCTCCAACGACTCGGCGCAGAGGCCGTCAGCCGGCGAGCCCGGCACCAGCGGCACGCCTCCCCCAGAACTGAGGCAGTAAACGGCCCGCGCGGTGTGGACGCCGGCGGTCAGCCCTTCGAAGCGCCCATTCGGCGCGGAGATCCGGCCGCCGTCGAACCACCATGAGCCGACGGCCTCGAACCCCGCCTGAACCGGCGCGGCCGGCCAGGCGACCTCCACCCAGGCCGCCCCCGCCGGGCTGGCCACGGACGGCGTCAGAACCGGTACCGGCAACGTCTCCACGCTCGCGGGGCTTTGACGCAGGGGCCCGGTGGGCTCCGACGTCTTCCACCCCGCGTCCGCCCGCTCGCTGACGGCCTTGACCTGAAAAGTCGCCGCGTCTCCGGGGTTCAAGCCGACCATGCAGTCGAAGGCCCCGCAGCCAGCCTGGGGACGGCCGTCCACCAGAAGCTCATAGTGAACGTCCGCCCCGGTCTGAGGCACCGGATCCCAGGCGACGCTGACAGCGGCGGCGCCCGCCCAAACCACCCGCGGCGCCCCCGGCGCCTCCGGCTCGCCGTATGGGGTGACCGGTCCGAACCCGGCTGCGACGCTTGCCCCCTTGCGACCCACCGCTGCGACCGAGCAAATGTGGACGGCACCCGCCCGCAGGCCGCCCACGGTCACACTGGTGGACCTGACGTCCACGTCCACAGCCGTCCCGTTGCACGCGACCGCGTAATGGTCGACCGTTCCGCCGCTGGCCGGCGGCGGAGACCAACTCAAGTCGATCCGGTTCTTGCCCGCCAGCGCCTGGCCCGCCACCGGCGGATCGGGCGCCAGGTCGTAGTCGAGCAACCCGATCCCCGGCCGGTCCGACTCGCCGACGGCGTTGCGCGCCCGGACCTCGACCCGGTACTGGGCGCCAAGGGCCAGGTCATTCATCAAGCAGCGGGAAGACGTGGCGCCACGCGACGCGTCGTCGCACAAGGCCCCGGCCAACGTGACCCGGTAGGACTCGACCGGCTCGCCCCCGGCCGCCGCGCCGACCACCGGCGCCCAACTGACCTGGGCCTCGCCCCGACCGCTGGTCACCGCCGTCACCACGGCCGGAGGGTCGGGCCGGTCGCGAACTATCACCGTGAAACTGCCCGACTGGCGCCTCCCGACGGCATCGACCACCGCAAAGCTCACGGCGACCGCGCCGCGCCCGGACGGCCCTCCGGCCGAATGGGGCGTCACCGTGATCGACTGGCCCGCCGCGCCGGCGCTGGCATCCCCCACCACCGCCACCGCCTCCAGACGCGCTGGCCTCTCCTTCGCCCACGGGTCGAAGACGCCCGCCAGCACCGGGACCGTCACGGGTTCGCCGCGCACGGCCTTGACCTCGCCTGGGACGTTGGGCTTGACCGCCGGTTGCCTCGTCTCGACCACCGTGACCGTCAACGCGAAGCCCGCCTGAGCCGGTCCGTCGGCATAAGCCAAGGTCAACGGGACGGTGGCGCGATCGCCGACCGCCGCCTCCGGCCCCACTTCAATGGTGAGCACGGTTTCCGCGCGGCGAACCCGCACACCCTGGAGCGACACCGGCCCGACTTCTGCCGCCACCTTGGACCGATTTGGCGGCGCCTGCCCGTCCACGCGGAGGAAATCCGCCAGGTCGACGGTGCGCGAACCGCCGCCCCGCTCCACTTGGGGCGCGGGATCCTGGAAAGTCAACTGGCTTCGTCCGGGCGCGCCGACTGAGACGTCCAACCAGAGCCTCGACGTTTTCAGCCCCGGTTCGGACGCGGCGTCGCCGTCCAGGGTTCCGCCCGCGTCCGGAGCCCCATTCGCATCCGCGGTCTTGGAGGGGCCGGGGCCGTCAGCCACCCAGAACTCGATCCGGTCCGGCCCGGCGTGGTCGCGGTCCGGTGTGTAGGCGATCGCCCGGCCGCCCTTGGCGGGCACCGCCCGGCCGTGGGCCGCCGTCAATCCCGCCCCGGCCGGGCCGTCCCCCACGCCACCAGCCGCCGGGCTTCCGGCCGGGTCGAACAAGAACGCGCCCTCCCGGCCTCGCGCCACCGCCACGAATTCGTCCAGATTGACAATGGTCTCCCGCCCCGCCTCCGCGCGGATCGGGGCTATCCCGGGGCGAAGGTACGGCGGCCGCGCGATGGGCGGCACCGTGATCGAGCCGTACGCGGTGGCGCCGTCTGCCTCGGCCGCCCCATTCCGCAACCCGTAGAAGACGATCGTGGGCAGGTCCTGCTGCAGGTTGACCGTGATCTCCTGGGCGCTCTTCAGGGCCGCGTGGGTCCCCGATCCGTCCGGCAGAAACAACTCCAAGTCGCTGGTGGGGCCGGACGGGTTGTAGGCGGTGCGCAGGACGTCGATGTCGACCGAGACCTTGTCGATGGTCTCCTGCGGCGGCGACACGATGTCTTTCGCCCTGGGCGGCGCAGGCGGCGCGGCCGGGTCGACCGTCAAGTTGACGGCGGCCGAGTCCCGGTTGCCGCCAGCCCCGCAGGCGTGGTAAACCACCTGGTATTGGCCCGGTTCTTCCGGCAGGGCCACCTCGATCCGGCCCGTCGACAAGTCCGCCCGTGCCTGTACCAGGGCGCTGGACAGTCCCAATTCCTGTCCGTCGCAGAACTTCAGCGGGTCTTGGCTCGCCAGGTCCACGTCGTTGACCAGGACCGGGATTTCAAGCACCTTGCCGGGGCGGGCGGCGGCCTTGTCGTCCCGCGCGACCACTCCGGTCGCGCCCGCGCCCGGCGCCGCCACGCCAACCGTGACCGATGCCGTCGCCCGGTTGGCCGCCCAATCCTCCACCGCGTAGGTGAAGGTGTCCGTCCCCGGCGGTTGATCCGCGCCCGCCCGGTACTTGATGTAGTCGGGGCCGATCTCCGTGACCGAACCTGATCGCGGGTAGACGTCGAGGCCCTGCTGGAGAGCCACGCCATCGCCGTCCACGTCAATCCCCGTGAGCGGCACCGGAATGGTGACCTCTTGGCCTTGCAGCACGCGAGCGGTCAAGTCAAGCGGCGTGGGCGGCGGTTTCGAACCTCCGCGCGATTCATGCACCTCGACTGTGAACAGGCCCAGCGCCGAGCCGCCCGAATCGTCCACCACCGGCACCGCCACCGCCACGGGCTTCGGGCAGGGTTCCTCCGGAGCCTGGTAGCGAACCGAGCGCGCGGAGACGTACACGGTGCCGCAGCTCGGACTCGGTTCGATCGGCCGCCCGGCGGCGACCGAGAGCGCGTCCCCGTCCGGGTCGAAGGCCTGCTCCAACGCGGGAATGGTGACGACTCCCCCGGCTCGCACCGTGACCGTTTTCGGGGTGACGATGGGGTCTTGGCCCGCGCCCGCCTCGGCGTGGACCACTCGGATGACCCCGCTGGCGGTCGCCCCGCCCGCCGCCACCGTGTAGACGACGTCTTCCGCGCCGCCGCCACCGCTGTCCGAGACCTCCAGGTACTGGTGCCCCAGCGGGACGGCCGCGACGCGGGCCCCGTCCGGCAACTCGAAGTCTTGCAGCACGGGAACCGCCGCCTCTGGGATCAAATCGTTCGCCAGCGGGTCGACCAACGCCGGGCGGCCGGGCCGAACGTAGACGGTGTCTTGCACCGCCACCAGCGCGGACGTCCCCGCTTCGCGGACGTCGATCCTGACCGACAGGCGCCCGGTGTTGGCGCCCGCCGCCACCCTCACATCGAGCAGGTAGGTGTTCGCCGCTTGGGCGCTGAATGACAGTTGGCCGGTGGCGGAGTCGAGCCCGACCTGGGTCAGCGGATCGGACTGGACGTCCAAGGCGAAAACGGGCGCCACGGCGTGATGCGTTCGCAAGAAGTCGCGCAGAGGGAGCGAAACGGTCTGGCCGACTGCCGTGTCGGCCTTGACGGCATCGGCGGCCGGGGCCAGGGTCCCCGCCGACCGGAGGTCAACGCGCAACTCGGCCGGGCTGGCGACCGCGCCTCGGCTGTCCGCCACCGTCAAGGTGATAACCGCCCGGCGTGGCGACCCGCCAACGGCCTTGATCGTCAGCATCCCGTCGGGCCGGTGGGAAACCCCCAGGTCGGGGTCATTGGAGGTGGCCGCGAGCAACGCGAGCGGGTCGCCATCCGGGTCGGTGAAGCCGGCCAAGGCGCGGTGGGTCGCGGTCGCGCCGAGTTCCATGGCCAACTCGGGCGGCTGATCCGGGGCGCGCGGGGGCGCGTTCGCAGTGTCTGACACGGTGATGGCCACGTTTGCCGAATCGGTCTGGCCGCCGGCGTCTGAGACCGTGTACGTGAAGCGGGCGGCCGTCACGCCCGCGGCCGGGGTGAACTGGACCGCCCGTCCGGACAACACCGGTTCCGCGTGCCCGCTCGCCGGATCCAGCCCGTCAATCCGGTCGATCGCCAACGCTCCGCAGCCCGTGGCCGCGTCATTGCCGAGCACCATCAAGACCGTGCTCGTGGCCGGGCGCGCGCCCAATTCGTCGTCCTGAGCCTGGGGCTTGGCCGCTTGATCATCGCAGTCGACTTGGGCCGCCCCGGTGGCGCCCGCCGTTGACCCAGCCGCGTCCGCCGGCTTGGGGTCAATCTGATCCCAGTTCAGGGCGTCGCGGACGCGACTGTCTTGGGCGGGCATCCAAATGCGCCCGTCTTGCACGTCGTTCAGAATGATTGTCTGGCGGTTGACCCGGAAGACGATGCGCGAGCCCTCGGTCAGCGCCTCGAGCGCCCGACTGGCGGTTTTTCGGCCGCCGCAGCTCACCGCGTAATTGTCGCCCCGTTCGGGACTCGCGGCCCAAGCGGCGTGGACGCAGTCGCCCACGCTTGCGGGCACAGCCGGTTCGCCCCGATTGCCGGTCCTCCATTCGTCCACCTGTCCGTTGGTGCCGATCAACAGGAGGCCCTGGGGCGCCGCCACTGCGACCTTGGTGCCGGACGCGGCCGGCGCCTGGAGTTTGAGTTCTTCCGCCGCGCCGAACGCCCCCAGGTCGACCTCGCCGCCGTCCCAGGCCAAGGTGGTGCCGACCAGCGCGTAAACCCGGTCCCCGACCGCTGTGACAGCGCTGATCCGCGTCTCACCCAATTGACCGCCATTCGGCGCCGCCGCGCCGCCTGCGGCCAGCCCGATGCGGCCAAGCTCCCGGGTGCGGACCCGCCCGGCCGAGCCGGCCGGGCCCAGCCACACCCTGGCCACCCGGCCGTCGCCCGCCACTGCGAAGACGCTGCCGTCGGGGGCCATCACTATGCTCCCCGGACACCCCTGCCCCTTGCCGCCGCCCTCAGAGCCGCCGCTCACGCAGCCTTTCGCGGCGCCGGGAGACGCGCCCGCGCCTTCAGCGGCGCCGTCCGCGAGATCAATGTCGGGTTGGCCCGCGGCTTTGTCGATCCCGCCAAGGCTTTCGAATGGTCTGAGCCAGGCCCGTTGGCCGTCGGCGCTCACCACCAGCGCGGCCGCGCCGCCCACGGCGACACGCCCCCGGCCGGGCGCTCCCTCAGAGGCCGCCTCGCCATCCTGTTGCGGGTATTCCTGTTGCGGGTATTGGGTCGGCTCCCCCAGTTTGAGCGCCGCCGGGTCGATCACTCTGAAGTCGGTTGCCTCGGCGATCACCACATTCCGACCGGTCTGGACCACGTCGAACTGCCCGGACTCCTCCGAGAGGGCAAAACCGCCGGTCAGCTCCTCGATCGGCGCGTTATAGCGGGCCACCTTGCGCTGGCCGGCCGCGAGGTTGGTGACCCAGACAGAAGAATCGTTCAAGTCGACCGCTTCTGTCGGGTAACCAGGTCGCGTCACCGCCAGGCCCACCACCATTGTTGGCAGCGCCGCCCACACGATCCGTTTCAACCACCTGCGGGGGCTGGAACCGCCCGTCGGCCTAGCGTTCCGCAGTCCGGCGTTCATTGGCCCTCGCAGATGCGAAGCGGCTGGCGACTGGTCTTGTCGCCGCGAATCAAACGGACCTCGATGCAGACCGGGCCGCCGTCGAACTCCGCTCGGGGCACCGCCACCTGAACCTGGCCCGTCAGCCGGGTCTGGTCCGGCGACGCCAGAAGCCACCAGCGGTACTGGTCGCCTTGTTTGGGCGAGGGATTGGTCCAGGCGAAGAACGGGTCTTGCTGCGCGTCGACCGTGACCGTTCCACTTTCCAGCACCGGCAGCGGCGGGTCGGGTTCGACCACCAGGCTGGCCGATCCGACCGCGTCCGCCGCCGCCCCCGCTGGCGGAATGTCCGACCGCCCGAACCACCACACGGCCATCGTCACCACGGTCACCAACACGGCTGCCGCTCCGACGGTCATGCGACTGGCCTTCCGCGTTCGGCGGCCTCCCGCCCTGCCCGGGCCGGGGACGCGCCGCCCAACCGTTTTCGGCTTCGCCCGAACCGCCCCCTTGGCCCGTTCTGACCGGCTAGGCACCCGCTTGTCCGGGATCGGCACCCGTCTGCCCGTGGTCGGCGCCGACTTGCCCGGGACCGGCACCGCCTCCCGGCCGGACGGCCTGACTGGTCGCGCACGGACAGCCGGTCGCGGAAGAACAGTTCCGCCAACCGGTGGAGCCGCCAGCCGTGGCGGCGGCCGCGACCCGCTCACGGCCGCCGCCCGCCCGGCTGCCGGGGGCAAAGCGCCTGCTGGCGGTCTTGGAACTGCCGGGAAAGAAACAATTGACGGACCAGCCGACGACACGGTCTCTGGACGGCCTTCCGAGGGCGGCACGGCCCCAGGGAGGCCTTCCGAGGGCGGCAGCGCCAAGGGACCAACGGACGGCGGAACCGCCGCGCGCCCGGCGGCCGGGAGAACCCCGGCGGCCGGCAAAGGCAAAGAGCTAACAGGCGGCGGAACCGCCGGAAGAACAACCTGGGGCGGAACAATCGACGGACCAGCCGGCGGCGAAGCCAAAGGCGGCAGGACGGCAGCCAGCGGCGAAGACAAAGGCGGGAGAACCACCGCAAGCGCGGCCGGTTTGCTCGGCGAAGACGCAACAGGGCGCGGCCTGTCCGTAGGTGGCGATCCCAACGCCGATCTACCCGTGTCCCCGGCAGACTGCGGGCGGGCGGCCTGCGACCCAGTATCCGGTCCCCCGGCCATCACCGCCGCGAGCGCGGCCGAGAACTCGGACATGGTTCGGTAACGTTCCTCGGGCCGCGGCGAAAACGCTGCCGCGATCGCCTCTGCCAAAGCCCTGGGCACGCCGGTGGGCAACGATTCGCAAAGCGCTACCGGCGCTCTGGCCGAACCGGCATCCCGCCCCGTGAGCATGGCCACGGCCACGCCAGCAAGGCCCCACACGTCGCATCCCGGAGTGGCGGCGGCCCCCTGCGGGGCCCATTCTGGCGGCACCCATTTCGCCTGGCGATCAGTTGGGCGCCAGTCTTCGCCGCACTTAGCCGCCTCGCCAAAGCCGATCACCGCCGGCCCCTGGTAGCCAAGCACAAGATGTGCGGGGCGCACGCCGCCGTGGACAACTCCCCGGGCGTGGACCGCTCCCAGGATTTTGGCCAGCGCGAGCATGGTCCGAAGCGTTGGGTCCCAAGCGTTCGGCCCCGCCTGGACGACTTGCTCAAGCGTCGGCCCTTCAATGAACTCGGCCACGACGGCGGCCCACCCGTCCCCGGCATCCCGCCGCTCCACCATTTGCGCAATCCCGGCAATTCCGCCCAGCTTCCCGCGGATCCCCGCCTCGCGGTCGATCACCCCCGCCGGGCCCACTCTGACCAAGCGCGCTGCTCCGGTCACCGAATCGACACACCGAAATGACTGGACGCGGCCGACCGCGCCGCCCAGGTGTTCCCAGCCGACCAAACCCGGCAACGGCGGCACACCGCCGGGCGGCCACGCCTCAGCGCGCGACACGGCGGCGGGCGGCTCAACCACATGGGCAACCGGCATGGGCGGCGCCGTTTCAGCAGCACCATCAGGCGAAACGCATGGCGCGGCGGCAACCGGCACCACGGGTGGCACGGCAAGCCTTGAAACCCCCAATGCCACAGCCACCGTCATCCTTTCGCCGCGAGGCCCGCCGCCGAGCCCTCGTAAGGCAACCCAGGCTAGGCGCGGGCGGCCGCCCGCCAAGCCAGAAAACAAAAGGCCTGTGGACAACCGCGGCCACCCGCCGACCAATTGTCTGCTCCAAGCAGACCCCCGCCGGCGAACGCCCCAATAGCGTTCTGCCCACAGGGCACGCCTATAACAGCACAACTACGAAAGGGAGCGAAAAGATGCTTATCTCCGACCCTGACGGATTCGCCGAAATGATGATCAGGCAGAGGACAGCCTGCCTCAGGTGCGGCACGGTCTTCTCCTTCCAGCAGGGGGCCGACAAATCCCGAGAGGAGGGTTTCAAAGGCACCGTCGTGACATGTCCCGGTTGCGGTTCGGTCTACAAGACGTACTTCGCCCCGGGTCGCTTCGAACTGACGGAAGACGTGACCGCCGAATACCGGGGCACCACCGAAGACCGGGGCACCCCGCCCAAGAAGTCTCCTTGGTCCCGGTGGCTGCAGGCCCACGGCTGGAAGGGCTCCGGAGGCGACAAGCCGACCACCTGAGGGCCCCAAGTGCCGACCGCTTCCCCGCGACGCCCCGTCCCTTCCTCCCCCGTCGGCGGGAGTTCCGGACAAGCGGCGCCGATGCCGTCGCCCCACCGCACGGCATTGTCCCAAGGCGGGGCGCGGCGCGCGGACGGGCCGGTTCGCTACACGGACGCGACGGCCGTCAGACCGGATTGCCGGACTGGGCAGCCTAGACCACCCATTCTGGGGCGTCGGCGCGACCTGCGGTTTCGGCGCCGTGGCGCAGGCGGTCAGTAGCGGTAGAAGTCCGGCTTGTACGGGCCCTCGACCGGGACGCCCAGGTAAGCCGCCTGGGTTTCCGTCAAGGTGGTCAAGTCGACCCCCAGGGCGGGCAGGTGCAGGCGCGCGACCTTTTCATCCAGGGCCTTCGGCAGGCGGTACACGTCCGGCGGGTATTGTCCGGCCTCCGCCCGCCACAGTTCTAGCTGCGCCAAGACCTGGTTGGCGAAGGAGCAGGACATCACGAAGCTCGGATGCCCGGTGGCGTTGCCCAGGTTCAGGAGGCGGCCCTCGGACAGCATCAGGATCGAGTGGCCGTCAGGGAACACCCATTCGTCCACCTGGTCCTTGACGCGCCGCCGCTCCACGCCCGGGTGGGCGGCCAGCCCGGCCATGTCGATCTCGTTGTCGAAGTGCCCTATGTTCCCCACGACGGCCTTGTCCTTCATCGCCGCCATGTGCTCCACGGTGACCACCCCGCAGTCCCCGGTAGCGGTGATGAAGAAGTCGCCCAGCGCCGCCACGTCCTCCATCCGCGCCACCTGGAACCCGTCCATGGCGGCCTGAAGTGCGCAGATCGGGTCGATCTCCGTGACGATCACCCGCGCGCCCTGGCCCCTCAGGGCCTGCGCCGCCCCCTTGCCCACGTCCCCGTAGCCGGCCACCACCGCGACCTTCCCACCGATCAGCACGTCGGTGGCCCGGTCCAGCCCGTCCGGGAGCGAGTGCCGAATGCCGTAGATGTTGTCGAACTTCGACTTGGTGACCGAATCGTTGACGTCGATCACGGGGAAACCCAGCCGGCCGGCATGGTGCAAGGCGGTCAGCCGGTGCACCCCGGTGGTGGTCTCCTCGCTGACGCCTTTGAGGCCGCCGGCCATCCGCGTCCACGCGCCGGGCCGTTCCCCGGCCACGCGTCGGATCAGCCCCTGCACCAGGCGCCCCTCCGCCGTACCGCCAAGAGCCTCATAGGACGGCGAGCCCTCCCCCGCCGCCTCGTAGTCGCGCCCGGCCGCCACCAGGGTCGAGGCGTCCGCGCCGTCGTCCACAATCAGGTCGGGTCCGCCAACACCGCCGGTTCCGCCAACGCCGCCACCGCCAGGCCCGCCGGAACCGCCAACGCCGCCGATGCCGTCGCCCCCGTCCGGCCACGCCAGCGCCTGCCGGGTGCACCACCA
Source organism: Bifidobacteriaceae bacterium (assembly GCA_031281585.1). Taxonomy (NCBI): domain Bacteria; kingdom Bacillati; phylum Actinomycetota; class Actinomycetes; order Bifidobacteriales; family Bifidobacteriaceae; species Bifidobacteriaceae bacterium. The sequence goes on from JAITFE010000045.1 coordinate 28,846, forward strand.
GTAGGCGTCCAGCGACTCGCCCTTCCAGGCGAACACCGGCGGCCCCTGCGGATTGGCCGGCGTGCCGGCCGGGCCCACCACCACGGCGGCGGCCGCCTCGTCCTGGGTCGAATAGATGTTGCAGGAAGCCCAACGAACCCGCGCCCCCAGGGCCACCAGCGTTTCGATCAGAACCGCCGTCTGCACGGTCATGTGCAGCGAACCGGTGATCTTGGCGCCCGCCAGCGGGCGCGCGGCGCCGAACTCCGCGCGCAGCGCCATCAGGCCCGGCATCTGCTGTTCCGCCAGCCGAATCTGGTCCCGCCCGGACGCGGCCAGGCCCAAGTCGCGGACGGCGTGGCGGCCGGGCAGGTGGTCGATCTCGGGTGGGACCGGCGCCGCCGTCACGGCAGTTCCCCCAGGTCGACGGCCCGGCCGGCCAGCATTGAGGGGATGCCGTCGCGGACGGGGTAGGCGAGCCGACAGGCCCCGCAGACCAGATGCCCCGACTGATCGGTCAACTCGCCCTTGCAACCCGGGCAGCGCAGGGCTTGGCGCACCCACTCCTCCATCGGTTTTCCTCCTTCACCCTTGGTTGGCCGCCGCCGGCCGCGCCCTCAGGGCGCCTTCGGTCAGTGCGGCTCCGACACCAGCCCGGCCAAGCCGTCGCGGACCTTGGTCATTACGTCCCGGTCTTCCGCCTCGACGTTCAGGCGCAGCAGCGCCTCCGTGTTGGACGGGCGGACGTTCGCCCACCAGCGGGGCAGGGCGCCCCAGTGGTTGACGGTCAGGCCGTCCAGCGAGTCGAGCGTCACCGTGCCCCTGGCGGCGTCCCCCGCGTAGGCGGCCTGGACCTTTTGGATCGAATGGACCGGATCATCCACGCGGAAGTTGACCTCGCCGGAGGCGACGTACGGGCTGTACATGTCCGCCAACTGGCTGAGCGGCAGGTTCTGGGCGCCGAGCGCGGCCAGGACGTGCATCGCGGAGAGAATCCCGGAGTCGGCGTAAAAGAAGTCGCGAAAGTAGAAGTGGCCGGAATGCTCGGCGCCGAACACGGCATCGCGCTCCGCCATGGCCGGCTTGATCACGCTGTGGCCCACCCGGGTGCGGACCGGTTCCGCGCCGGACGCCCGCACCAACTCGGGGAGCACCTGGGATGTGATCGCGTTGTGGATGATCACCGCGTTGCGGCCCTGGGACTGTTCGCGGGCGACTTCGCGCAAGGCGATGATCACGCCGATGACCGACGGGGTGACCACCTCGCCGGTCTCGTCGACCACGAAGCAGCGGTCGGCATCGCCGTCGAAGGCCAAACCCAAGTCGGCGTGGGAATCCAGCACGGCCCGGCGCAGATCGACCAGGTTCTTCGGGTCGAGGGGGTTGGCGACGTGGTTGGGGAAGGTGCCGTCCGGCTCGAAGAAGAGCGGAACCAGGCGAATCGGGAGGGCGGGGAGTCCCGCGGCCGTTCCCAGGGCCGCGTCCGTCACCACGCCGCCCATGCCGTTGCCCGCGTCCACCCCCACGGTCAGCGGACGGATCCCGCTCAAGTCGACGGCGCGGCGCAGGAAGCGGGCGAAGTCCGGCAGCGCGTCGGCCAATTCGAGGGCGCCCGGCTGGTCGGCCGGCGGCGGGTCGGGATGGGCGTCCGCCCAGGCCACGATCTCTTTCAGGCCGGTCTCCAGCCCGATCGGCTTGGCGCCGGGACGCATCAGCTTGAGCCCGTTGTCACCACCCGGGTTGTGCGATGCCGTCAACATGGCCCCCGGCAGCGACCTGGCGCCGCTCGCGTAGTACATGGTGTCGGTCGAAATCTGGCCCAGGCTGACCACGTTCAGCCCCGCCCGCGTGGCGCCCTGCGTCAACGCCTCCGCCAACTCGGGGCCGCTGACCCGCATGTCGTGGCCAACCAACAAGGCGGGCGCGTCGGCGAACGCGTGGGCGATCGCCGCGCCCAGAACCCTGGCCTCTTCCGACCCCCATTGCTCTGGCACGGCGCCGCGCAAGTCGTTGGCTTTGAGGATCGTTGAGAGGGGTCGCATTTGATCAAGCATATGTGGTCGCCAGCCAAAGACCAGGCCAGGACGTGCCGAATGTGGCAAAGATCATGCTCCCGGACCCGCCGGGCGCCGACCTCTGCGAGCCGGGGATCGCCAGCCGGGGATCAGGAGCCGGGGATCAGCCGGAGGTGGCCGTGCCGCGATCCGCTGACCGCGACTGCGGTGGGATAGCCACCGCCTTGGGGCTGGCGGCCCCGTTCGCGGACTGATTCGGCCAGAGCGGCCAGTTCGTCTTGAGTTCGCCCGGCTGGCTGCATCTGCGGGGCCAGACGAATGACTTCCCAGCCGCGCGGCGGCACGACTTGCTCCGCGTGCCGCGAGCACAGGTCGTAGCCGTGCGGGTCGGCCACTGCCGACAGGGGTCCGAGCACCGCTGTCGCGTCCCGGTAGGCGTAGGTCATAGTTGCCACGGGCTCGTCGGGACAACCGACGTGCTTGCAACGGCGCCGAATCTCAACCACGTTGGCAGGGTAACGCGCCCAGGGGGCCTTGCGGCGGTGCCACGCCGGGCCGCGACCAGGCAGAACCGGTAATCTGGGAACGTGTCCCGCCGCCAGCGCCAACCCAGCACGGAATTGACGGCGCCCGCCAAGCTGCCGCCGCGGGACCAGGGGCGCCGGCGAGACCGTCGCGGCCGGGGTCTGCGGGGGCCGCTCCTGCCGCCGGGGCTGCCGGGGGCGCTGACCCGCTCCGACCGGTTTGACGAGCACACCCGCGCCGCCCTCCATCGCCTTCAACACCGCTGGGAAAGGCGCCTCGCCCGGCTCCAAGTCGCCGTCGAACCCGTGCCCCCGTCCGACGGGCCCTCTTGGGAGAGCGGTGTCCCGCTGGCCCGCTCGTTTCCGGCGGCCGAGGGCCTGCCGGACCGCGTTGTCCTTTACCGCCGCCCCATCGAGGCCCGTGCGGCCGACTCCCGCGATTTGGGCTTGCTGATCCTGGACGTGCTGGTGGAGCAGTTGGCCCACCTGTGGCGCATGCCGCCCGAAGATGTCGACCCGGGTTTCGGCGACCCTCCCTGGGCATAGCGCCGACGCGTGTCCCCGCTGCCAGAACAGATCGCCGTCCCCGGTTTGAGCGTCGGGGACAGGCCTGAACTGACTTGTTGACGGGCTGACGGTTACCTTTTGGGCGGCCCGGCGGAGTTATTGAGCAGGATGGGGATTAATCGGGGCCGAGCAAAGGAGGGCGCAGTGCGACCAAGTGAGCAATTCGCGGCGGGTTCGTTTGGCGGGCCGCCGGGCCCGGCGCCAGCCTGGCCCGCCTTCCAGCCTGGCGGGGCGCCGGCCACGCCGCCGATCCCGTCCGGCGCGGCCCCAGCCTGGCCCGCCTTCCAGCCGAGGCCGGACCCGGCCGGGCCGGTCGGGACCGCTGCGCCGCCTCCACCGGAAGCTCTCGCCCGCACCGAAGCGGTGATCGGACGCTACGGCGCCATGGTCCACGGCGTGGCCGTGACCCACACCGCCTGCCGGGGGGACGCCGAGGACGTGTTCCAGGAGGTGTTCCTGGCGTACCACCGCGCGCAGCCGCGCTGCCGCGACGAGGAGCACCGCAAGGCCTGGCTCCTCAGGACCGCCTTGAACATATCCCGGCGCGTCGCCGCCTCGTCCTGGCGGACCCGCGTGGTCCCTTTGACCGTGGACGACCCGCCCGCGCCCGCCGCCGCCAGTTTCACCTTCGCCACCGAGCGCCAAGACGCCATCTTCAGGGCGTTGGCGCAGTTGCCGGAGGGCAACCGCACGGCCCTTTACCTGTTCTACTTCGAGGACCTGCCAATCAACGAAATCGCCGTCTTGCTCGACTTGGAGCCGGCGGCGGTCAAGATGCGCCTGAGCCGAGGCCGGGCGCAAATGCGAGACCAACTTCGGGAGGAGCTTTTCAATGAATGACCCGATCTTCCGCGCGATGCGCGACCAAATGCGCCCAAGCCCAGAGCTGCTCGGGCGCTTGAGCTACCGCCTTGAGGCGGAACCGGGGGCTGGTGCGGGCGCGACGGCATCGGCCAATGCGGCTGAGCCGGCGACGCCCGGAGCGGGCCACACGCCGTCGGCGCAAACGCGGCGAGGGGCTGCGCCCAATGGCAATAGCGGCGGTGGCGGCGCGGGCAGTCGCGGTCCCGGGCGGGGCGGCGACGCGCACCGGCGCCGACGGCCCAGCGTGCCGCTGCTGGCCACCGCGGCCGTCGCGGCCGTCGCCCTGGTCGGGACCGTGGTGTACGCCACGGCTCGGGGGCCCAAGCTGACGGCGGAGCCGCGCGCCGGCGAACCCGTGCCCGCCGTGGTGGCGAGCCCCGCCGACTACGACGCGGTCTACGCGGCCCTGGAGAAGGGCTGGCGGGCGCAAGAGGGCGGCCGACTGGGCTGGGGCGCGGCCCAGGGTGACGATGCCGTCTCGCTGGAAAGCGCCGGGGACAGGTCGCTCGCGGCGGAGGACTCGGCCCCCGTGCCGGCCATGACCGGACCGGGCGAATACACCGGCACGAACGTCCAAGTCGAGGGGATCGACGAGGGCGACATCGTCAAGACTGACGGGCGGACCATCTTCATCGGATCAAACAACGAGGTCCGGTTGGTCAAGGCCGCGGGCTCTGACACGGCCGAGGTGGCCCGGATCGACATCGCCGCCAAGGCCGCCGAAGTGGCGGACGCGGCGGAAGACGCCGCGACCGTTGGGGCCGTGCCCACCGTCGGGGACCTGCTGCTCGACGGGGACGTGTTGGCCGTGGTGACGCACTGGTTCACGCAGGTGGCGCTGCCGGAGGCGACCAGCGAGGAAGACATTTACTACGGGGGCTGGACCGAGAACGTCTCGGCCGTGGCCCTGCTCTACGACGTGTCCAACCCGGCCAAGCCGCAGTTCCTGACCAGCCTGGGCCAGGACGGCTCATACCGGACGTCGCGGCTGGCGGACGGCAAGCTTTATCTGGTGTCGGACTACTGGGTGCCCGGCCAGGACCAGGTGGACCCGGCCGATCCGGCCACCTTCACGCCCTGCGTCACCCGCGACGGCCGCGCCGCCGTGATGGAGCCGGCAGACCTCACCGTCTGGAAGGAGCCGACCGGAACCCAGTACGTGGTGCTCTCCGTGATCGACCTGGCCAGCGCCGAGCGGGTGGGCCAGCGCGCTGTCTTGGGCGGAGGCGACACGGTCTACATGAGCCACGGCAACCTGTACCTGGCCGCCAGCCAGTGGCGTCCCGAGGGGCTGGGCGCGTTCTTGTCCCAGTTCGGGATTGGCGTCGGCTCGACGGCGCCCGTCACGCAGGTGGTCCGGGTCTCCCTGGACACCGACGAGTTGACCGTGGCCGCCGAGGGCACGGTGCCGGGCGTGGTGGTTGACCAGTTCGCGCTCGACGAATACGAGTCGAACCTGCGGATCGCGACCACCATCGCCTCGGTCGACGGCGTGGAGCCGGTTCGCGCGGCCCTGTTCGTGCTGTCCCCCGACCTGACGGTGATCGGGAAAATCCCGGAGCTGATGCGCGACGAGACGATCCAGTCGGTGCGTTTCACCGGCCCCACGGGCTACGTGGTGACGTTCCGCCAAACCGACCCGCTGTTCGCCCTCGACCTGGCGGACCCGGCGAGCCCCAAGGTCATGAGCGCGCTGAAGATCACCGGGTTCAGCGCCTACCTGCATCCGTGGGGCGAGGACGAGTTGATCGGTCTGGGCTACGCCGGGAACGAGCAGGGTCTGACCGGAGGGCTCCAACTGGTCCTGTTCGACACCTCGGATCCGTTCGACGTCAGCGTCCGCTCCGCCCTGGACGTGAACCCCCCGGCTGACTCCGGCCTCAGCAGCGGGGAGTCCTACCTCGATTCGGACGCGCTGTGGGACCACCGCGCCGTCATGGCGGACCCCGCCAAGGACACGATCGGCTTCCCGGCGCGTTCTTGGGACTACCAGAGCGGGATGCCCGCGCTGTACTACTTGCTCTACGCCCACTCCGAGGCTTCGGGCTTCGAACTGCGCGCCTCCCTCACACTGCCCGAGCTTTGGTCCAACATGGGTTACCCGATCCGTGGCCTGCGGATCGGCTCCGACCTCTATGTGGTGAGCGGAAGCGGGGTCGTGGTTTGGGACGGCACGTCGCTGAACCAGCTGCAGGAAGTGGCGTTCACCGGCTGACGGCCGGGCCGCGGCGGGACAACCGGCCTTGGGCCGGGCGTGGGTTACAGCCGGTCCGGGTATACCCGGACCGGCTTGGCGTCCACGACCAGGGCCGTCGGCACCGCGGCGGAGATCATCTCACCCGTCGGATCGGCCGCCGTGACCACCAAGGCCAGGACGCCCTCGGGGCCCTCCCAATGGAACTGCAGCGCCGCCGAGTCGAGGTCGGCGCCAGACTCCGCCAGAGTCAACGCTTGGCTGGTCAGGGCCGCGACCTGGATGGTCTGCGGCGCTCCCGCGCCGCCCGCCTGGTCGATCGGCGTCAACTCCAAGGTCGTGTCGGCGGGCGCCGCGACCACCAGCAGCGCGTCCAGGTCCGCGCCCGGCAGGACCACGTAGCCTTGAGCCGACGATGCCGCCGTGGGGGTCCACGCGAATTCCTCCGGCTGGTCTTCGGCCCCGGCCCGCAGCGACAGGCCCGCGGCCACGATCGGCTGGTCGGAACGGATCAGGGCCGCATACGTCCCGGCGGGAAGGCCCCCGAGCGACAAGTCCGTCACCACGCCCGGGTTGACCAAGGCCTCCTCGAGTCCCGGCAAGGTGGTGGGGCCGTCCGGCCCCCACAGTTCGACGCTCACGGTGGCGGGTTGGTCGCCGGGGTTCAAGACCCTGATGGCGGAGGTCCTGGTGGAGTCGAAGGTCGACTCGGTGACGCTGAGCGCCGGCACGATCGCCTCTTGGGACGGCCCCGCGCCCGGCGTGGCCAGTTCCACGCCCCCTTGAATCAGACCTTGCAGGCGCGAGTGCTGCAAGAAAACGGCCAAGTCGCCGCCGGTGGCGGTGACCTTGACCGCCAATCGGCGCGCGTCGCCCACGTAGGCCTCCAGCAGCACCGCCCGCTGCGACAGCGGCGGCACCGTCAGCCCTGTCAGACCGACCGCCTGGACCAGTCCGGCACCGTCCCAAAGCGTCAGGTCCGCCCGGACGTTCGTCAGACCCCCGTTGGTCAGCAAGAGCCGAGCCGAGGACCCCGTCTCCGTCGACCCGGCCACGACCCAGGCCTCCGAGCTGGCTGGGATGCAAGGCGCGGCGGCCACGCCGCGCAGGTCGCCGTCGGCTAGGTGCTGGAAAACCGCCCCCGCCGCCGCCGGCGGGGCCGCGGCCGAGTCGTCTTGGCCCACGAAGGCCGTCAAACGGATCGGGGCGTCCCCCACCGGCTCGTTGGCGATGCGAACCCGGCCGGCCTGCGCCCCCAGCGGGATGGCGGCCGACTGCTCGTCCAGAACTTGGGATTCCCCGCCTCCCCGCCCGGCCACCAGCCCGCGGTTGATCGAGTCGACCCCGGTCGGGTTTGGGTCAAAGCGCTGGTCATAGGCGATCTCGCCCGCCCCGTCGCCGGGCAATTTGAGACTGCCCGCGCAAACCACCTGGGCGTTTCCGGGAGGGACCTCGACCACGCCGGGCGACCCGGCGACGCCTGCCTCGGGCGGCCACGCGCGGTCCGCCGCGACCATTCCGACCGCCCCGGCCACCACCAGCAAAGCCGCCAAGATGGCCGCGATTCGCCTGACCACGAACATCAGTCGTCCTCCCGCGCGCTCGCCGTGCGGCGGATCGGCAGGGCCAAGAGCACGGCCAGGGCCGCCACGACCCCCTGGCCCACGGCGAACGCGGGCGGCGCCGCGTACCAGACGCGCAGCCGCCCTGTTCCGGCGGGCAACTCGAACGCCTGGTACCAGGCGTCTGACTCGCCGCTGCTCGAATCAGCAGCTCCCGAATCCGCGTCCTCGCCGCTGGCCGCAGGAGGGCCGGAGACGGCCGTGAGCGGCGCGCCGTCAAGGCTGGCCCGCCAGTTGGGGTCGGCCCGTTCGGCCAGGATCAGGCGCCGGCCGGCTGGGCCGTCCGGCAGGTCGACGCGCAGCTCGGTTCCGGGTCCGGCCCCCAAGGCCGTGGCCGCCCCATCCGGGCTGACCACATGCAGCCGCGCCGCCGCGTCCACGGTGGCGCCGCCAAAGTCAATCCCGGCGGGCGCGACCTGCCAAACCACCGAACCTTCGCCGCTTTCGCGGACGCGTGTCAGCCCGGGGGTGGCGTCCATGGCGCCCGCCAACGCCGCCTCGCCCGAGTCGACCAGCACAAAACCGATCCCGTAGGTCGCCAAACGCGCGGCCGCGTCTCCGGGATTCCTCGCCGCGATTCCCGCCAACACCTCGCTGACGGCGTCTTCGGCCGCGTCCGGCTCCAAGACCCGGCCCGGCAGGCCCTCCAGGCGGCGCGATCCGGCAATCCCCCATGATTCGGACGTCTGATGACCCACCCCCCGCACAACGTCCCAGGTCAGGGTGGCTTCCGCGCCGGCGCCGACGGTGCCCACGGCCAGCGCGTAACTGGCCATCCGCCCGCCCGCCTCGGCCGCGACGATCGGCGGCATGGGGTTGCCCGCCGCGCGGCGCAGGTCGGAGTGATCCTGGCGTTGCCAGACGCCCAGCGCCGCTCCGGCGACGGGTCCGGCCAGCAACGCCGCCACGCCCACAGCGGCCAGGCCCGCTTTGAAGCTGTGGCGCCGGCCGTCCCGCTCCCCTACGGCGCCGCCAAAACCGGCCGCCACCGCCAACAGCCAGCCGCTGAGAATCAGTCCGCAGGCGCCGCCAGTCCAGGCCGGCACGGGCTCCAAGCCAGCCACCGTCACGGCTAGGCGATTGAGCCCCCAGACGGCCGCGCCTCCGCAAAGCGCCAGCAACCACCCAAACCGAACCGCCCGGCAACGCGGCCCCGTCCGCCACAAAGCCAGGGCCGCGGCCACCACAGCAACCCCGGTGACCAGCGCCGCCGCCACACCGGCCCAAGCGGTTGGCACCACTGCGGGCAGGACCGGGTCGCTGGGCCAACCCAGCAACTGGAGCCAAAAGGGCGCCGGATCGTAGTCCAGCGCGCGTCCCGGATCGGCCAGCACCGCCCGCCAGCCCCCGCCCGTGGCTGCTCTCCACACCAGGGGCGCGAACAACGCCAGCGCTGGCAGGGCGACCCAGACCAGGCGGGCCCGCCGTCTGCGCCCGGCCAGGATGAACACAACCAAGACCGCCGCGAGCCCGGGCGCCAGCAGGGACGGGCTGCCCGCCGCCACGACCGCGAAGGCCAGGCCGGCGAAGGCCGCGGCCGCCACCGAACCGGTCCGGGCCAAACCCGGCGCCGCCTGGTCGGCGCCAACTCCGCGCGAATCGCCGACCGGCCGTCCCGCCCGCGCGCCGCCCGTCTGAGGGTCCGCTCGGCCGCCGGTTCGCGCCGGAGCCGGCGCCGAATCCGCCACCGGCCCCTCCCCGGCCGCCCCGGGATTGGCGACCGCCGCGCTCTGGGCCGCGGCCGTCCCCGGCTCGCTTTCAGCTCCCGCGGCTCCCACCACCGCCGGGCGAACGTCCAGCCGGTTGACGCCGATCGCCCTGGCCACCCCCAGCATGGCCCAGGGCAGGGCGGCGTGGGCCGCCACCGCGCCGAGGCGGCCGTCTGACACGGCCGCCCAGAACGACGGCGCCCCCAAGTAGCACAACGCCACGCTGGCGCGCAGCCAAACCGACCGGGCGGCGGCGCCGGCGGCGAACCAGCCCCCCAGGCAGGCCACCAGCGGGGCCGCCAACAGCACGAGTTTGACGGCGGTGGCGCCGTCCCCCAGGCAGAGCAGGGTCATCAGGGCGATGACCGCGTTGAACGGATCGCCCGGACCGGACTCGCCCAAGCCCTGCGGCAGCCAGCCGCCAGCGGCCTGCCGCGCCAGATCGCCGAACGAGGCGTCCTGCGGTCCCAGGCCGCCACCGGTGATGAAACCGGGCCCAATCAGCCGGTACAACGCGGCGCCGGTCACGGCCGCCGCCACGAGCATCACAGCCGTCAGCATCCGCCGGCGCCGGGACGCCAGTTCGCGCTGCTCCGCCATCTCGATTTCGGTCGGCTCCAGCGCCTGGCGGCGCAGTTCGGCCTCGGTGATCCGCCGGTCGCGGCGGGCCTGGCGGGCCTCGGCCGCGCTGAGCTGCAGCGGCGCCAGCCGCCGCCTGGGCGACCGGCGGGTGCGGCGCGCCACATAGCGGGCCCGCGCCACAGCATCGAACCTGGTCAAGACAGCGATGGGTGCCCAAACCTCGTCGGCGGCCAACCGGAAGTCCTTGGCGGCGATCCGCCAGAAGAAGCGGGCCATCCCGGCCACGACGGCCGCGACGGCCACCGGAATGGTGGCCCACAAGGGCGCGTCCACCAGCTGGGTGAAGATGAAGGCGCGCCGCCGCGCGCCGTAGGAGCGGGCGGTCGACGGCTCCGGGTGGCGCCGGTCGGCGTCCCTCAAGCCCCTATAGGCGGCCTGCTCGTGCTCCAGGACGGCGCTCGGCTCCACCACGACCCGGTGGCCGGCCAAACGCGCCCGGCGGCAAAACTCAAGGCCGTCCCGGAATGGCCCCAGGGCGGGGGCGAATCCGCCCAACGCCTGCCAAACCTCGCCGCGAACCAACATGCCCGCGCTGCCGACCGCCAACACGTCTTCGAGCCGGTCGTATTGGCCCTGGTCCAGTTCGCCGTTGACCCCGTAGGGCACGCGGCGGCCCAGCGGCGTGGTGGTGACGCCGACCTCCCCCAGGCGGGTCGGGGCCTCGGCTTGGACTTGCTTCGGCCCGGCCACCGCCACCGAGGGCGACATCTCGACGCGGGCGACCAGATTGGCCAGACAATCCGGGGCGGGGTAGCAGTCGTCGTGGAGCAGCCACATGAGGGGCGCCGGCGGGCGTCCGAACAGCCCCGCCGCCACCGCCTGGCCGAAGTTCTTGGCTCGGACCGCGTGCACCACCGTCAGGGCCTCGCGCGGTATGCCGCACCGGATGGCCATCTCCGCGATTGCCGGATCGGAGCGCCCCCCCGCGTCCGCCACAATCACGGCGGCGGGCGAGAGGGTCTGCGCCGCCAGAGCCACCAAAGCGCGCGGCAAATAGTCAGAGCGACCGCGGGTGACTACCACGGCCACCACTTCGGCGCCAAGACCCGCCATCGCGGCGGCCGCTGGCGCGCGGTCAGGCCCGAATCGGATCGGCGCCGTCACAAGGCTCGACGCTGTTTCAGGCGGCGCCGCTCGCGCTCTGAGTAGCCTCCCCAAATGCCGAACCGTTCGTCGTTGGCCAAGGCGTAGTCAAGGCATTCGGCCCGCACTTCGCAAGCCGCGCAGATCCGCTTGGCCTCCCTGGTTGAGCCGCCCTTTTCGGGGAAGAAAGCCTCCGGGTCGGTTTGGGGGCAGAGCGCGCGCTGCTGCCAGCCCAGCGGCCCCGAATCCTCGCGGCCGCCGAACAACTCCGGCACGTTCGACCGCGGATCGATCACGCCGGACTCAAGGGTGAGAGCGCCATCGCCCAGTACATTCCACACGTGTCGTCTCCTCGCAGCCAGCTGCCCAATCAAGAAAGGTTGCACCAATGAAATTACAGGTTTGTCATCTTCGCAAGTCCCCAGGTCGCAGGTCCCATTCCGGGAGCCGCCAAAATGACCCGGCTCTTGCCCCGCAAAGTCATGGTCCCCTCTGAGGCCATGGCGAACAGGGACTGTCCGCGCGCCAAGTGCAGCGAGCCCAAGTCGGTGAACGCCGTCACATCCCCCTCCAGGGCCAGGGCGATCCGGGGCCCGGCAAGCGGCACCTCCGTGGCGCCGGACACCCGGATGTCCGCCAGTTGGAACAACCGCAGCGGCGGCCGCAGCAGCCGGACCGCGCCTTGGCGGGTGACGGCCGGCCGGGTCGGCCCGGCCGAATCCCAGTCGATGGTGGTCGCCACTCGCGCCGGGTCGGCGTACTTGGTCGTCAATCCGGCCCGCAGCACGTTGTCCGAGGGCCCCATGATCTCCACCGCCACGCCCCGCAGGTAGGCGTGCAGGGTTCCGGGGGGCACGTACAGCGCCTCGCCGGGGGCCAGCGAGACATGGGTCATCATCATGACCACCGCCAGCCCGCGGTCGCCGGGGTAACCCTTGGACAGCGCGACCGGCAAAGCGTAGGGGCCCGGGTCGTCCCCCGGCGCCGCGAGTTGGCGCCGGCACGCGGCGGTGAACTCCTCAACCGCCTCGGGTCCCGCGTCTTCGCCGGTCAACGCGATTTCGACGGCCCGGCGCAATCCGCCCGTGCGACCCGGCGCCAGGGCCTGGGCCAACGCCCGCGCCAACGCCGAGGTCGCGGCCAGCGGCTCAAGCGAGGCCCGGATGTCCTCCGGCCGGCGAAAGCCGGCCAGCAGCTCGAAAGACGCCAGCGCGTAAACCATCTCCGGCTTGGGGTTCGGATCCTTGTAGGTGCGGTTCGGCGCGCCGATGGGGATGCCGGCGGCCTCCTCGCGGGCGAACCCGGCCCGCGCCTGCTCCCCGCCGGGATGAACCTGCAGGGACAGCGCCTGGGCCACCCCCAGGATCTTGAGCAGAAATGGCAATTCGCCGCCGTCTGGCCCCACGCACGCCTTGGGGTTGCGGGCGATCACGTCCCGCAGGGCCACGCCCGCGTCGTCCTCCCCGCGCCCCACCAGAGCGGAGGCGGTTGCGTGCGCCCCGAGCCAAACTTCCGCCACCGGTTTGCCGGACGGCGCGAACCCCAACAGGCGCGGCACTTGGTCCACCGAACCCCAGGCGTAGTCGCGCACAACGTGGTCCAATCGCAACACGGTAGACAAGCGTAAGCGCAAATCGCCGCACGGAGCGGCGCGATAACCTGGTGGCGTGGACTCACCTTCGCGGCCGGCGCCGTTGTCTACCGCCGATGCCGCCGCGCTGGCCTCGCGTTACGGCTTGCGCAAGTTGGGCGCCCGGCCGCGTTTGGGCGCGTACACCGCGTCCATCTGGCGGCGCCGCGACTTCACCTGGGAGTTGGCCCGGTCGGACGCCTACGGCAAGAACCAGGGCTCCTACCTGGGGCAGTTGTGGGGCGTGCTGAAGCCGCTTCTGCAGGTCGGCGTTTTCTACGTTGTTTTCGGGATGATGATCCCCGAGGCGTCCCGCGGCGTGGAGGACTTCCTCTCCTACCTGGTGATAGGCACCTTCCTGTTCGAGTTCATGGCATCCGGGCTGAACAACGGCGGGCGGGCAATCGCCTCCAAGGTCAAGCTGGTCCGGGCGCTGGAGTTCCCGCGCGCGGTCCTGCCCATCTCGGTGACCCTGACCGAGATGATCATGATGTGGCCGGCCCTCGCCATCATGCTGGTCATAGTGACGGCCAAAGGCCACGCGCCGGCCTGGTCGTGGCTCATGCTGGCGCCCGCGGTGGCCCTGATCTACATGTTCGTGTTGGGTTGCGGCTTCTTCCTGGCCCGGGTCGTCTCGGCGACTCCGGACCTCGGCAACCTGGTGCCGATCCTCACCCAATTGGCCCGCTACGTGGCGGGCGTGTTCTTCTCCTTGGAGGTCTTGGCGGCCGGTTTCGGCGTGCTCGGCCTGATCGCCGTCTACGAGCCGTTCGCCCTCTACCTGCGGTTGGCCCGTTCGGCGATCCTCCCGGACGTGACGGCCGGGCCGCTCGACTGGGGACTGGGCCTGGCCTATTCGGCCGCGGCCCTGATCTCCGGATACGTCTTCTTCTGGTTGGCGGAGGCGCGCTATGGCCGGGACTGACGACATTGACTTCTCGCTGGACCAGGACGCCTTCGCGGGCGGCTTGCCGGCGGGAAGCGGGCGGGCGGGCGCGCGGCGGGGGCACCGGCCTGGCTCTGGCGGTACCGGCGCGGACGGTGGCGGCGAGTACGGCGCTGGGGCGGACGGCATCGGCGTCCCCACCATGGTGGTGGACCGGGTCCATGTGCGCTACCGGGTCTTCGGCGGCCGCAAACTGGGCGCCTCGACCGGCTACAAGCCCTCGTTGTACCGGCGGCTGTTCAACCGCGCGGCGGGCGCCGTCGGCTCGGTCAGCGAGATCCACGCCGTGAGGGGCGTCTCGTTTGTGGCCCACGAGGGCGAGTCGATCGGCATTGTGGGCCGCAACGGCGCCGGCAAAACCACGCTGCTGCGGGCGATCGCGGGGCTCATGCCCTACTCGGACGGCGCGGTCTACGCCGGCGGCCAATGCGCCCTGTTGGGCGTCAACGCGGCCCTGCTGACCGCCCTGACCGGGGAGAGGAACATCATGCTGGGCGGGCTGGCGTTGGGGTTGACCAGGGCCCAGGTGCGCGAGCGCTTCGACTCGATTGTCGAGTTCGCCGGCATTGGGGAATTCGTTCATCTGCCCATGAACGCTTATTCTTCCGGCATGGCTTCCCGGCTGCGCTTTGCGATCTCGACCTCGAAGGTGCCGGACATCTTGATGATCGACGAGGCCCTGTCCACCGGCGACGCCGAGTTCCAGCGCCGCTCCCGCGACAAGATCTTGGAGGTCAAGGACCAAGCGGGCACCGTGTTCCTGGTGTCGCACTCCGCGAAAGCGGTCGAGGCGATGTGCGAGCGGGCGCTCTGGCTGGAGAAGGGGGAACTCGTCATGGATGGACCGGTGGGCGAGGTGTTGGACGCCTACAAGGCCGGCCGGCCGCCGGCGGCGGAGGCTGCGGAAGACGTCACGGCAAACGAGGAGGCTGGCAATGAGTGACCTGGTGGTGGTTGGCGCCGGACCGTTCGGGCTGACGGTCGCCCGGCTGATGGCGGAACGCGGCCGCCACGTCGCGGTGGTGGACCGCCGCGACCACATTGGCGGCAACGCCTATTCCTCGCCGGACCCGAACACCGGCATTGAGATCCACAACTACGGGGCCCACATCTTCCACACCGCCAACGAGCGCGTCTGGGAGTTCCTGGGCCGCTTCACCGCCTGGACCGGCTACGAACACCGGGTCTTCACCCGCCACCGGGGCGAGGTCTACCCGCTGCCGATCAACTTGGGGACCATCAACCAGTTCTTCAGGTCCGCACTCACCCCGGACGAGGCGCGCCAACTGATCGCCGAGCAGGCGGGCGCGGGGGGCGCGGACGGCGGGACCGGCGGCGACCCGGCCGGCGGCGGGGGTGCGGAGGGTGCTGGGGGCGAGCGGACGGCATCGGGCAAATCGCTTCGGGACAAAGGCATCTCGCTGATCGGGCGGCCGCTCTACGAGGCCTTCATCCAGGACTACACCGCCAAACAGTGGCAGACGCCGGCGGAGCAGTTGCCGGCCTCGGTCATCAACCGGCTGCCGGTGCGGTACAACTACGACTCGCGCTACTTCTCCGACCCGCACCAAGGCCTGCCCGTGGACGGCTACACGGCGCTGTGGGAGCGCCTCGCGGACCACCCGGCGATCGACGTGGTGCTGGGGCGGGACTTCCTAGACCCCGCCGCCGATCCCGTGCCGGGCCTCAGCCGCGCCGCTTGCGTTGGCCAGGTGCCCGTCGTGTTCACCGGGCCGATCGACCGCTACTTCGACTACGCGGCCGGGCCGCTGGGCTGGCGGACTCTGGACTTCGACTGGCGCCACCCCGCGACGGGCGACTTCCAAGGCTGCTCCGTGATGAACTACGCGGACCTGGGCGACCCTTGGACGCGGATCATCGAGTTCCGGCATTTCCACCCCGAACGGGACTACCCGGCGGACAAGACGGTCATCGCGCGCGAGTATTCGCGCCTGGCCCAGGCGGGCGACGAACCGTATTACCCGATCAACACGCCCCAGGACCGCTCCCGCCTGGAGCGCTACCGCGCGCTGGCGGACCAGACGCCGGGAGTCTGGTTCGGAGGCCGGCTGGGCCGTTACCAATACCTGGACATGGACATGGCGGTGGCCGCGGCCATCACGCTGACCGCGAAACTCTAGCCACCAGGGCCCGCCCCGCCGTGCTTGTCCCGCCGGGGCGCACCCGGCCAGCGTGGCGCGTGCAGGGGCTTGACCAGCGCCGGTAGGCTTGGACTACCCGCGGAAAGGAAATAGCGCATGATTCGGTTAACGGTGGAAGCACCCGGCTGGCCCGAAGTCTACGAAGGCGCTGGCGCCAAAGAGGTCGGCGAGCAGATCATCTCGAAGCACGGCCCCACCCCGGGCCCGGTCCCGTGGGAGGACCAAATGGACGACGGGTGGGTGTTCCCCCGGTTCGTCATCACCGAAGAGCTTCAGGCCTGGGCGGCCCAAGCCGCCGGGGTGGCCCCGGAACAGATCCGGATCGAAGACATTTGAGAACGCCTTGCGGGCCTGGGCGCCGTCACGGCGTCCGGGCTTGCCCTTTGCCGCCCGCCCTCTTCGCCCGGCCTTGCGGCCTGCCGCTGTGGCCTGCCCTCATGGCGCAGGCCACAGGTTTGCCGAACTGGCCAACCAACCTGAGCACGACGGCCGTTAAAAATAAAAAGTCCTGAGTGGGAATACCTAGGTCGTGGGTAGCGTTGACAATGACGCCAGCCCGGTGGCGGGCTAACCTGGCTGGCACGGTCGGTCCTGCCGGGGCGGGCGGGGCCGACCTTCTCTAGGGAGTTGCCGAGTCTTGCCGCCTTTGTGGCGTTGCGACTTGCGCAGCCCTGGAGAGGCGGCCCCCGCCGGGGCGGGCGGGGGCCGCTGTTCTTTTTTCCGTGTCCCGTTCCCCGGCTCGCGCCGATCCCGGCCACCTGGCCGGCCGGTCCGCGCTCGCCGGGACGCCTCGCCGGGGCCTTCCCGTCATTAGGCTGGTAGACCACCATGGCGGATCAGTTCTTGAGCACCGACTTCTTCACCCGCGACGTCTTGGACGTCGCGCCGGGTCTGCTCGGGGCGAAACTCTGCCGGCGCAGGCCGGACGGCCGGGTCGAACGGCGCCGCATCACCGAGGTCGAGGCCTACCGGGGCGAGGAGGACACCGCCTGCCACGCCCGGGCCGGGCGGACCAAGCGGACGGCGGTCATGTACGGACCGGGCGGGCACGCGTACGTTTACCTTTGCTACGGCATCCACCATCTGCTGAACGTTGTCACCGGCGGGGTCGGCGAGCCGCAGGCCGCCCTTGTCCGGGGCTTGGAGGGCGCTTCAGGGCCCGGCAGGGCCACCGGGGCCATGGGCATAGACCTGACGCTAAACGGGCTGCTCCTGGAGCCGGAGAGCGGCCTCTGGCTGGAGCCCGGAGCGCCGCCTCCCCGCTTTGAGGCGCTGCCCCGTGTCGGGATTGGCTACGCCTCCCCCGCCGACCAGGCCCGCCCCTGGCGTTTTCTGGCCGCGAGCCTAAGCCGGGCCGGGGAACCGCGGCCGTAGCATTCACTTCATGCACGTGCACAGCCCGACCAGCCTTTCAGTCCGTTCGCCCCGGTCGGTGCGGATCGCGCTCGGGGTGGTCATGGGCGTGCTGGTGGCGGCCACCGGAGCCGGGCTCGCCTGGCTGTGGCCGGACCGGGGCGCCCTGCCGGAGCGGATAGCGTATTTGTACGAGACGGCATCGTGGGCCTATGGAACCGTGGTGAAAGTGGATCCGGACCCGGCGCCGATGGTCGAGGACGGGGAGCCGGCGGCCGTCTTCGTCGAGCTGCCGGGCGAGCCCGAGCCGCAGCCGATCCACCTCAACCCCGAGGTGCCCCCGGAGGACTTCTCCCCCGGCGACCGCGTCAAGCTGATGCGCCTGCCCGCCGCAGAGCAAAACGGCTCCCCGTACGTCTTCGCGGACTTTGTGCGAAACTGGCCGATGGCCATCCTGGCCGGCGTGTTCGCCCTGTTGGTGTTCGCGGTGGCGCGCTGGAAGGGGCTGGCCGCCATTGCCGGCCTGGTGTTGTCGCTGCTGGTGATCTGGCAGTTCCTCTTGCCCGCCCTGATCGTGGGGAAAAACCCGCTGCTCGCGGGCCTGGTGACCGCGAGCGCCGTGATGTTCATCGTGGTGTACCTGGCGCACGGGATCTCCGTTAAGACGACCACGGCCCTGCTGGGCACCTTCGCGGGGATCGCCGTGGTGGCGACCCTCGCCTGGTGGGCCATCCCGGCCGCGCACCTGACACCCCGCACGCATGAGGGCATGAGCCAGATGGCGTCCATCGCCCCGGCGGTGGACCTGCGCGGCGTGCTCCTGTGCGGCATGGTGCTCGCCGGGGTCGGGGTCCTCAACGACGTCACGATCACGCAGGCCTCGGCGGTGTGGGAGCTCCGCGCGGCCGAACCCGCGGCCAGTCGCCGCCGCGTCTTTGCGCGCGGCATGAGGATTGGGCGTGACCACATCGCCTCCACGGTCTACACAATCGCCTTCGCGTATGTCGGCACGGCCTTGGCGCTGTTGGTGCTGGTCAACCTCTACGACCACACGCCCGGCGACGTGCTGACCTTCGAGGAGGTCGCGGAGGAGTTGGTCCGCACGCTGGTCGCCTCGATCGGGCTGGTCCTGGCCATCCCTTTGACGACGGCGATCGGGGCGGCGTTGGCCTCGCCGCCTTCGCAGACGCCATCGGCTGACGGCGGGCCGCCGAATGACGGGCCGCTAGATGGGGCGCCGCCCGATGACGCCCCGCTTGACGGCGAAGATGTCGAGGCCGGGCCGGCGGGGCGAGAGGAACCGGGTCGGGGTTCCGCGACACCCAACGCACGGCCAACTCGCTGAAGCGCCTCGGCGGCCTGTGGCACGCGCCAATCCCCACCGGAGACCCAGGCCACCTGCGCCCGCCCGCCCAAGCGAGACCCGTCAAAGCCATCCCATCGTGAAAGCGGCGCCGAATGTCATTTCTTGTCTGCGGCGCGCGCCCAGTGTTGTTTCTTATCTTGCTCTCGGCGGCGAGTGTAACCTCATATCTGCCCCGGACCGCCCAGTGTAGGTCTATATCTTTGAGTGTTTCCCGTCTTGCCTGGTCACAGGCTCGCAGGTGAATTCGGGCTAGATGAAATCTGACATTCGGACGCCGAACCCAGATAAAATCTCACATTCGGCGGAAAAGCCCAGACAGAATTCTGCATTCGCCTGCGGGACCCGCCCGCCGGCCCCGACCTGGAAATGGTCACGGCCCCTGTTTCCAGACCCCGCCCCCGTGATGATTTGGCCCCTGGCGGCGCTGGTTTTGCTTGCCGGCGCGGTCGGGGGTGTTCGCCGCGCCCGGCCGGGCCCCCGTCGCTCCAATGCCATCGCTGGTAGCATTGGAGCCGTGGCCACCGCACCGCCGAACGCTCAACGCTTCACGCACAAGACCATCACCGTGCCGACCGACCTGCTGGAAGACGTGGACCAGATTGTCGGCGGCGGGAATCTGTCCGCGTTCGTCTCGGACGCCTTGCGGCAGGCCGTCCAGTCGCATCACCGCCGCGAGATTCTGGCCGAATACGAGGCCGAACACGGACTGGTCCCAGCCGAAGAGGTGGCGGCGTTGGCCCAGGAGCTGGCCTCCGCGTGACGCCGCCCGTCCTGGTCCTCGACTCGCACGGCTTCGCCGCCCTAGCGCGGCCCACCGACCGAGGTGCGCGCCTGCTGGCCGCCGCCGAATTGAATGGGCAAAGGATCGCGGTGCCGGCTGTCGTCTTGGCGGAGACGATCAGCGGGCGGGCGGAAGACGCCGTTTACTGGCGGGCTCTCAAAGGCATGACCGTCTGCGACACCACCGCCCGCATTGCCGCCCGGGCCGGCGAGCTCAGAACCGCCGCGGCCCGGGCGCGCCGCAAGAAGCGCGACTTGACCGTCGACGCCATCGTCGCCTCGACTGCCTACGACCTGGCGCCGGCCATAATCCTCACCGGAGACCCAGGCGACATGTGCCTGCTCACCCAAGCGCGACCCGCCAAGATCATCCCGGTGTGACCGCGGCGCCGAACGGGCGGCCCGCCGCAACTCGGATCGGCTAGCTCTCGGCCCCGAGGCGGTGAACGCCGTCCAGCCCGGCCCGCAAGGACCGAAGCGGTCAGAAGGACCAGTCGGAGTCTTCAGTGGGGACTGTGCGGCCGATGACGTAGGAGGAGCCGGAGCCGGAGAAGAAGTCGTGGTTCTCGTCCGCGCCGGGGGCCAAGGCCGACAAGACAGCCGGGTCGGCACGGGTCTCGTCGGCCGGGAAGAGCGCCTCGAAGCCCAGGTTCATCAACGCCTTGTTGGCGTTGTAGCGCAAGAATCGGGTGACGTCCTCGACCAGCCCCACCCGGCCGTAGAGGTCGGTGGTGTAATCCACCTCGTTGTCGTAGAGGTCCGCCAGCAGGTCGAACGCGAGGTCGGTCAATTCCGCGCGCCGGCCCTCGCCCGCCAGGGCCAGACCCCGCTGGAACTTGTAGCCGATGTAGTAGCCGTGGACCGCCTCGTCCCGGATGATCAGCCGGATCACGTCCGCCGTGTTGGTCAGCTTGGCCCGCGAGGACCAATACAAAGGCAGGTAGAACCCGGAGTAGAAGAGGAACGACTCGAGCAGGGTCGAGGCGACCTTCCTCGCCAGCGGGTCGTCCCCGTTGTACCGCCCCAGTACGATCGACGCCTTGCGCTGCAGAAACACGTTCTCCCGCGACCACGCGAACGCCTGATCGATCTCAGGGGTGGAGCAAAGCGTGGAGAAGATCGAGGAATACGACTTGGCGTGGACCGACTCCATGAACGCGATGTTCGTGTACACGGCCGCCTCATGCGGGGTCAGCGAGTCCCCGATCAGGGAGACCGCCCCGACCGTCCCCTGGATGGTGTCAAGCAGCGTCAACCCCGCGAACACCCGGTTCGTCAACTCCCGCTCCGCAGGGCTCAGCGTCTGCCAGGACGGCAGATCGTTGGACAACGGCACCTTCTCCGGCAGCCAAAAGTTCCCGGTCAGACGCTCCCAGACCGCCAGGTCGACTTCGTCTTCGATCCGGTTCCAGTCGACGGCCTCGACGGGGCGGCCCAGGCCGCCCGTGGCCGGCGCGGGCTCCACAACAGACATTTTCATTTCCTTTCCCAACGCGAACAGGCCTCACAGCGCGCAGGACACGCAGCCTTCGACCTCGGTGCCCTCCAGCGCCTCCTGGCGCAGGCGGACGTAGTAGATGGTCTTGATTCCCTTGCTCCAGGCGTAGATTTGCGCCCTGTTGATATCCCTGGTGGTGGCGTCCGCCGGGAAGAACAACGTCAACGACAACCCCTGGTCGACGTGCCGCGAGGCGGCCGCGTACGTGTCGATGATCTTCTCCGGGCCGATCGCGTAGGCGTCCTCGAAGTACTCCAGGTTCGAGTGGTCCATGTGCGGCGCCGGATAGTAGACGCGCCCGATCTTCCCCTCCTTGCGGATCTCGATCCGCGCCGCGACGGGGTGGATGGACGCGGTCGAGTTGTTGATGTAGGAGATCGACCCGGTTGGCGGCACGGCCTGGAGGTACGCGTTGAAAAGGCCGTGCCTCATCACCGATTCCCGCAGGTCCAGCCAGTCTTCCCGCGTGGGCGGCCGCCAGGACTTGACGGCCAGCAACTCCGCGACGCGAGGGGTGGCCGGGACGGCGGCGACGGGACCGTCCACGTATTGGTCGAAGAACCGCCCGGTCGCGTAGGAGGAGGAGGCGAAGTCCTCAAAGGCGGCGCCGCGCTCGATCGCCAGCCGGTTGGACGCCCGCAGGGCGTGGTACGCGACGGCGCCGAAGTACACGTCGGTGAAGTCGATCGCCTCCGGGGAGCCGTAGTGGATCCGCTCGCGGCCCAGGAAGCCGTGGAGGTTCATTTGCCCAAGCCCGATGCCGTGCGACGCCCGGTTGCCCCGCTCCACCGAGGGCACGGAGCCGATTTGGGCGCCTTCCGACACGGCGGTCAGCGCCCGCACGGCGATTTCGACGGTCCGGCCCAAATCCGGCGAGTCGACCGCCGCCGCGATGTTCAACGAGCCCAGGTTGCAGCAAATGTCTTTCCCGACCTCGCGGTAGGAAAGGTCCTCGTTGTAGCTGGACGGGGTCGAGATTTGGAGGATCTCCGAGCACAGGTTGGAATGCGTGATGCGGCCGGGCAGCGGATTCGCGCGGGTCGCGGTGTCCTCGAAAAGGAGGTACGGATAACCCGACTCGAATTGGATTTCGGCCAGGGTCTGGAAGAACCCGCGCGCGTCGATCTGGGTTTTCCGGATGCGCGGGTCGGCCGCCATTTCCTCATAGTGTTCGGTCACGCCGACGTCCGCGAACGGCCGCCCGTAGACCCGCTCCACGTCATACGGCGAGAAGAGGAACATGGGCTGGTTCCGCTTGGCCAATTCGAAGGTGACGTCCGGGATGACCACGCCCAGGGAAAGGGTTTTGATGCGGATCTTCTCGTCCGCGTTTTCCCGCTTGGTGTCCAGGAAGCGCATGATGTCCGGGTGGTGCGCGGACAGGTAGACCGCGCCCGCCCCTTGGCGCGCGCCCAGTTGGTTGGCGTAGGAGAAGGAGTCCTCCAGCAGTTTCATCACCGGCACCACCCCGGACGACTGGTTCTCGATCTTCTTGATCGGAGCCCCGGCTTCCCGCAGGTTGGAGAGCAGCAGGGAGACTCCCCCGCCGCGTTTGGAGAGTTGGAGCGCGGCGTTGATGCCGCGCGCGATCGACTCCATGGTGTCTTCCAAGCGGATCAGGAAGCAGGAGACTGATTCGCCGCGCTGCCTCTTGCCCGCGTTCAGAAAGGTGGGCGTGGCGGGCTGGAAACGGCCGGTGATGATTTCCTCGACCAGGCCGGTCGCCAACGCCTCGTCGCCGCGCGCCAGGGTCAGCGCCACCATGCAGACCCGGTCCTCGAAGCCTTCCAGGTACCGTTTCCCGTCGAAGGTTTTCAGCGCGTAGGACTGGTAGAACTTGTACGCGCCCATGAAAGTGGGGAACCGGAACCGATAAGCCGCCGCCTGGGCGAACAGCCGCTCGACAAATTCGGTTGTGTACGGTTCGAACGTCTCCGGCTCGTAGTAGTCGTTTTCCACCAGGTGGCGCAGTTTGACTCCGAGCGAGTCGAATTGGACCGTGTTCGGGACAACATGGCGGCGGAAGTATTCGCGCACCGCCGCGCGGTCCGCTTCGAATTGAATGCGTCCGTCAGGGCCGTAGATGTTCAGCATCGCGTTGAGCGAGCGGTAATCGTCGGCCGTTTGGGCGCCGCCCTCCGGCGCCGTTTGCAACAATTGTCCCGTCATTGGTTCCCCCACCAATCTGTCAGCCCGTCGCGGATCCGCGCCAAGTCGGCCGGCGTCCCCATCAACTCGAATTTCGCCAGGCACGGCACTTGGCATTTCGCGGCGACGACGTCCCCCGCTATTCCGTACGCGGTCCCGAAGTTCGTGTTCCCCGCCGCGATCACGCCTCTGAGCCACGTCCGGTTGGCCGGCTCGTTCAGGAATCGGATCACCTGCGGCGGGACCGCCATGCGCTCTTGCCCGCCGCCGTACGTGGGCACCACCAGCACAAACGGCCCGGACGCGACAAGCCCCGGGTCGTCTTTGGCCGCGCCCTGAGGCCGGTGCAGCGGAATCCGCTCGGCCGGCCAGCCCAGCTTTTCGACGAAGCGCGCGGTGTTGCCGGACGCGGATGAGAAGTAGACGATGCCGAGCGGCCGCCCCCCGCCGTCCACCGGCGCCGGGCGTTCGGCCTGTTCGCCCGCCGGGCCGAACCCGGCCAGCCGCAAGCCGGCCCGCGTCCCCCGCCACGCCGCCGAGGCCCGCGGCCTGTCCGGCGCGGCGGCCTGCGGCCGTTCCCGGTCCTGGCCCGGCGCCGACCCCATGGTCCGTCCGTCCGCCGCTCCGAGTCCGGCCAGGCGCGAATCGGCGGGCGCCTCCCGGCACGCCGCAGCCTGCGGCCGTTCTCGATCTTGGCTCGGCGCCGGGCGCCGGCCTGGCAAGACGGCGGGCACGTCAGGCGGCCCGGCGGACGGCGCTGAAGCGGACGGCATCGGCGGCGTCGTGTTCGGCGGCGTGGGCCAAAGCCGCCACGGCGGCGATCCGGTCCGGGCGGTAGCCGGACCAGTGCTGTTCGCCCGCCACCACCACGGGGGCTTGGCGGTGGCCCATGGCGAGCACCTCGGCGAGGGCTTGGTCGTCCTGGCTGAGGTCCACCACCTGGTATTCGAGTTGGGCTCGGTCCAGGGCGCGCTGGGTGGCGCGGCACTGCGGGCAGGCGGGCTTGGAATAGACGGTGACGGTCACGGCGCTTGTCTCCAAAGGTCTGTCATGGGAAACGCCCGGACGCGGCGGACGGCCGTCCGCGAGGCGGGCCCCCTCGGGCCGGCGTCTCCCCCACGGGCCTTTGCCCGTGCATGCCGGCAGGTCTTCGGACTCGCGGGCGTTCGGGGCGGGCCCCGGTTCCTACCTGGCGACTGCTTCCCGGGCCGTGCGGCCCAGTGCGTCAATGTCACCGTCGTTCCCACTCACCGCTGCGGGGCAGTCCCGGATTCGCACCGGGTTCCCGTGCGGGAGCGCCGCCCTGTGGCCACCGGCTGCGACCTTGGGACTGCCCTCCCGCCGCTCTTGCGAGCGACCAGCAATGCAGCCACGTTACTACATCTTGTGGCGAATCTACGCCAAGCCACTACATAGCGTCTCAAATGGGACCAACGGCCGTGTGCTTGGGCACCGCCCAACGCCCCTCCCCGCACACGCCTTCAGCGGCAAAAGCGGGGACGGTACCGTTTTCTGCGGCGGCCGGGCTGTCCACGCAGTCGGCCGGAAGCTGATCCAGGCGTCCGTCCGCGAGCGCTGTGGAACCTCCGCGCGGAGGCCGGCGACCTGGTGGTCAAGGACCGTCCACTTCGCGCCTGGCCGGCCAGGCCCGCGCGGGGCGTTATGGTTGCCCAATGAGCGAAACCGAGCGTGAGACGCCAGGCGGCGGCAATGGCCCGGCCCTCGACCAAGATCAGAGCCAGGGCATGCGCCGGCACGACCGCGAGATCGCCGACCCGGCGGAGGTGGACGCGATCCTCGGTCGTTGCGAGATCGGCCGGCTGGGCTTGTATTCGCGGGGCGAGCCATATGTGCTGCCGCTGCACTTCGCCCACCGGCGCGTCGAGGCCGGGCTGGAGGTCTACTTCCACGGCACCGGCGAGGGCCGCAAAATCGAGGCGATCGGCAACGGCGTGCGGGCTTGCTTCGAGGCCGACCGCCGGATCGCGCTGGTCGACAACGCGAAGGCGTGCCGGATCGGCGCGGCTTTCGAATCGGTCATCGGCTGGGGACGGCTCGCGGCCTGCGACGACCCGGGCCTGGCCCACGCCGGGCTGGTCGCGCTGCTGGACAAGTACGCGCCCGGGCGCTCGCACGAGTTGACGGAGCGCGACGTCAAACTGGTGACCGTGCTGCGCATGGTCCTGGACCAGGTCACCGCGAAGCAGCGATTGGCCCCCTGACGCGTCTTCACCGGAGGGGCCGCCGGAGCGGTCACGCGCCGTCAGGCGCCGTCCGGCTCCCGCACCAGAAGGTCGCCGGGTTGGCAGTCAAGCGCCCGGCATAGGGCGTCCAGCGTCGAGAAGCGGACGGCCCTGGCGCGGCCGTTCTTCAGGATCGACAGGTTGGCGGGCGTGATGCCGATCCGCTCGGCCAATTCGGCCACGCCCACTTTGCGGCGCGCCATCATCACGTCCAGGTTGACGGCGATCGCCATCAGACGATCTCCGCCAGTTCGTCGGCTTGCTCGGTGGCCTGAACGAGCAGCGCTTTCATCACGCTGACGACCAGCGCGGCCGCGGTGCCGGCGATCAGGCCGACCACGCAGACCGCGCTCGCCCCGGGCGGCCCATGCGTGACCAGGCCCAGGACCGCCAGCCAGGGGATGATCGCGGCGGTCTCCACCCAGAGGCAGGCGATCAGTTGATTCACCCAAAAGGCGGCCCGCCTGGAGAAGACCACGCCGCGTCCCGCCATGGCCACCAGTCGTCCGAGCGCCAAGAGGAACAAGTCGGCGATTATCAGCATGAACTCGGCCAGCGCCAGCAAGGGCCAACGGAGCGCGGCGAACTCCGGGGCGGATTCGGCGACTACCGCGGCCATCCAGGGCAGAGCCAGAACCTGGATGGGCGCCAGAATCACCGCCAACAGGCCGATCAGAAATAGCAGCAGCCGCGTTCGCATAGAGGTCCCTCGCTTCCGTATCGTTTTTCGACAGTTTACCACCGTTTATCGATATGTTAGCGTCCGCCGATGCCGCCCCCCACGCAATGGTTATCCACAGGTTTGGGGGGACGGGCGCTGGAATGACCTTGACCGGCGCCTATGTTGGCCCGATGACTTCCTCAACCCCAACCGGCGCCAGATCATTGCGCCGCAGGTTCCTCGCCAGCGTCTCCGCCGCCGCCATGGCCGCCAGTCTGCTCGCCACCGCGTCATGCGCCCAGCGAACGGGCGTCGAAGACCAGGCCGAGCCGCGCCGTGACGTGGCCAGCCGAACCGCGGGCGGGCGGGTTGAAGCGGGAGGCGACCGGACGGCATCGGGCGCTGGGGCGGCCGAGACGTTAGGCGTCCCGATCGACGGCACCAAAGCCGAATCTGATGGCCGGACGGTGCGGTCCGAGTGCTTCGCGTACCGGTTGCCCAGCGGTTATGAGCTCGAGGAGAAATCGCGCAACTGCTTCACGGTGGTCAACTCCCCGTCTGGGGATTCTCTGACCGCCGTCACGATTGGCGTCTCCTCGTCTCCGGACACCGAAGAAGAGTGGATGGACTTGTTCACCAGCGGCGACGTCGGCGTTCTTGCAGCCAGCGAGCACACCAAGATCGACGGTTTCGACGCCATCACCGCCACCGTGGAGGTTCTCTACGGGCTGCCAATGCGCTTCTACGTGCTGTTCATTCCCGAAGGCCAGTTCTCATTGGAGGGCGAGCCGATCACAAGCATCGCCGTTTTCGGGTATTGGTCGGACGCGTTCAGCCCGGTCTATGAGACCATCCTCGACTCACTCAGAATCAACGTCTGAGGGTCCCGGTCCGGGGGCGCAAACCGCCGTCGCCCGAAAGGCGGCTGGCAACGCTTTCGCACAGGCAAGAGCCCAGTAGTTCCACCACAAGGTAGAGTTTGTGGTGACAGCCCGCTAACACGGGTGAACTGTTTCCGGCCCCGAAAGGCGATATGTCCGCACCACGCCGCCGAGGCTTTGCGGCAGTGGGGTTCGCGCTGGCCGCCACGGTCTCCCTGGCCGCTTGCGCGACAACTGTGAACGCCGAAGGAACGGCCAACACGGCAGCGCCGGTGCTCGTCCCCAGGCCGTCCCAGTCGCCCAGGGTGGACCTGATGGCGAAGTTCGAGTTGGACCCGGAGGCGGCCAACGACCATTGGCAGGAGCGAGGATCCTTGGAGGATCCTTGGGGCGGAGACATCAACCCCGGCTACGAGGCGCCCAACGACGCGGCCACAGGCGCGTTCGCTTTGCCCACCGACGGGCTGGGGCCCATCTTGGGCGAGGACGGGGTTGGCCTGGGCGACGATGATTCCGGCGGACTGGCTCCGCAGACTGGCATGAACCACGGCACCACCGGGCGCCTCTACCTAAGTCACGACAACACCTGGCATCGCTACGGGGTGTGCTCAGCCACAGTTGTCTCCTCCGCCACCCACGACATCATCGCCACCGCCGGTCACTGCGTTTGGGACACAGAGAACGGGGGCCTGATGGAACACATGATTTTCATCCCCGGCGACGAGGGCAACGCCGAGGTCGCCCCGTACGGAACTTGGACCGCCGCAGAGGTGTTCTTGCGCACAGAATTCTCCGACGGCGCGTTTTCGGGGGATGACGGCGTGTGGGGCGAAGGATGGGCTTACGACTACGCGTTCGTCCGCCTGGCCCCGAACAGCGAAGGCGCGAAAATCCAAGACGTTGTGGGCGCCCAGGGCATCGCATTCGGCGTGCCAACCGAAACCTTGGTGGTGATTGGCTATCCCACCGCCGCGCCATTCGACGGCCGGAGCGAGAGGTTCTGCGCCGCCTCCAGCTGGTTCCGCTACCAGATGGGCGGCTATTCCATCGACTGCACCATGACCCCAGGCTGCTCCGGCGGGGGATGGTTCACCAGGTGGGACCCGGACCGGGGTGCCGGCTACCTGGTGGGCGTCTCCTCCACCGGCGACAGTTGGTCTCTCAACGCCAACGCGTTGGGCTCCGCCGCTTTGGAGCTGTACGAGTACGCGGGCGCCGTCAACGACGGGCTGTTCGAGGGAGGCGGCTGACCATGGGCTGGTTCCGGAGTTGGCTCAGGGGCCCCGCGCTAGGGACGCTGACCGGATCCGCGGCGAAGCGAGCGGGTGCCAAGTGCGGTGATTCGGGGGCTGCGGCGGCGGCATCGGGCGCTTGGAAGTGGCCCAAAGCGGTCGCCGGTCTGTTGGCCGTCGCCATGGCTGGCGGATGCGCGCTGACGGCCCAGGCGGACGGGTTCGCGGACGGCCAAGGCCAGCTCCGCGTGGAAGGTGAGCGCGTCCACGAGCGGCTGGCGGCGCTCGACGCGTTCATGGCGGACCACAACTGGATGCTGGGAGGCGAGTGGTCCGTCGCCTCAAACATGTACACGCTGGTGACCGTCAACGGCGAACCGGCCAGCGGGGTGATGGCGAAACTGGCGATGAGGGGCAACCCGGCCGAAGTGGCAATGCAACCGGACAACGGGATCGAAGGCTCCACACTGTTCACCTTCCATCCGGCGGGGTCTGATTTTGACTACAACCTTCTGGGCGAGCAGCTACGGGACCTCGCGCCGACGCCCTGGGTCGCCGAGCCCGCCCTCTACTACGACCTGCCGACCGATCAAGACGCCGACCGCGAACCGTATGGGATGCCATTCTGCGCGGCGTCCTCCTACGCCTTGCTGTGCGGCGTCCGCGGCACCATCTTCTGGGCGTTGCTGAACGCGAACTTGGAAGAGGCCGCGGGGGGCTCCGAGCAGTCCGGCCAATCTGAGGAGGCGGCAGCCCAGGGCTGCGACGATTCGAGCGACACGGCGACCGACTTTGGGTCTTCCCTGTGGCCCCGTGTGACGCAGCTACCCGACGGCACGACCGAGTTGAGCTTGACGGTGCCGTTCAATTGCCTCGTCACCAGCAGGGTTTTTCCCAATTTCCCCGTGATGTACACGAATTCCGAGCTTGACGCGATCCTGCCGCAAGTCGGCGGGCAGCCGGTGTCGGTGTTGCTGTGGCAGACGGCCGAGGGCGAGCCACTCAAGGCCGAGATCAACGGCACCGTGACGGCCGGCGAAGACACGGTGCAGATCCAGGCGGGCTGGGAGAGCCTGGGCGAGGCGCGGGATGAGGACTTCCCGGAGCCACCCAACCCGCTGGACGTGACCTATTTCACGGCTGAGGAGATGGCGGCTTTCTCGGAAGCGGTCCAGGCCCGCAGACAAGAACTGAGGGAGAAGCAAAATGGCTGATGAGCAATCCGCGCCGGATCGCGGGCAGGCGCCGCCAGAGGGTCCTCACCCGCCCGGCGGAGACCAGACGCCGCCGCCTGCGGCCGATCCGCCGCCCGTGCCGGCTCACCCGGAGCCGCAGGGGGCGCCGCAGGCCCAGTATCCGGTAGGCCAGGCGGCCGGGTCGGCGCCCGGTCCGGCTCACCCGGAGGCCCAGGGGGCGCCGCAGGCCCAGTATCCGGCAGGCCAGCCAGCCGGTCCCTCGCACCCGGCGCCTCCATACCCGGCTGCCCAGCCGGCGTCCTATCCCCCGTACCCAGCGAACCCGGCGGCGCCGGCGGCCGGGCCGGGCCCCTTCGCCTCGTACCCGCAGAGCCAAGCTGGCCAGGCGCGGCAAGGCACCTCGTACCCGGCTGGGCAGCCGGGCCAATCGCGTCAGCCGGCACCTGCGGGCGGCTACCCACCGGGTCCGGGCTACCCGCCTCCGGGCGCCTACCCACCTGTCGGCGGCTATCCAGCAGGCCCGGGCTACCAACCCAGCCCAGGAGGCTATCCGCCAGGCCCAGGCTATCCGCCAGGCCCAGGCTATCCACCAGGCCCAGCAGGCTACCCACCACGCCCAAGCTACCCAGCAGGCCCGCCAAGCCCACCAGGCCCAGCAGGCTACCCACCACGCCCAAGCTACCCAGCAGGCCCGCCAAGCACGCCGAGCCCAGCAGCCCCAGGCCACCCACCTGCCGGAGCCCACCCGCAGAACAGGGCTTTCGACCCGCCAACGGCCCGAGCGCCTTCCAGCAGTCCTACGCCGCAGGCCTCGCCCCCAGGCGACCCAAAGCCGCCGGCCCCCGCGAACACCGGCCAGGCGGACGCGCCCCGGAAGGCCGCTCCCGGCAGGTCGCGGGGGGCAGTCGTCGCTGTGACAGCGCTGATCACAGCTCTGGTGGTGGGAGGGGCCGCGACCGCCTTCTACTTCATGGTGCTGAATCGCGCTCCCACCCTGGACAAGGCTGCCGTTGAGAAGCGCGTGGAGGAGATTCTGAGGAATGATTTCGGCATCTCGGTCGACTCGGGATCTGTGCTCTGCCCGCACCGCATGTCGGCCGAGGCCGGCGCGAAATACGTTTGCGACTACGCCACCACGGCCGGCCAGTCGGCGGACGCGCAGATCACGGTGGTCAACGAAGGCCAGTATCTGGTCGGAGCCGTGGGAGAGGGAGAACAGGGCGCGCTGGTAGATCCCCTGGCCGAAGGCTCGACCGGCGAGGCCGAAACCTTCTGGCAGGATTTAGGCGGCCTAACGGACCAGTGAACGGGCCAGCCTCCTGGGCTGGGTTGACGGCCACCTCAGGGCGAGAAGCCGACGCGGGGTGACGGGACATTCAACGCCGGACCCACCGCGACGAGGAGCTTGAGGCGAAAGCCAAAGAGCACAAGGAAGCGCAGCTTTCCGAACCGGAGCGGGCCGCGAACCCTCTAGCACGCGTTGACGGCCGCCGATGCCGTCGCCACCCTTACCGGAGCGGGCCACGACCCCTCCAGCACGCGTTGCCAAGTGGGCTGGGCGCCGATCGGGCTCAGGCCGCCGTCGCCTGGGCGGCGCGGCCGCGTGCCCGCCGGGCCAAGAGCTTGTCCGCCAGCACGTAGATGTAGCCAAATGCGACAAGCGTGACGGTCAGCACCAGAATCTGTAGGGCCACTCCGCCCAGGCCGTACTCCCCCACGTCCATGAACGAATACGGGTAGTGGCCGCCCACGCCGAAGGTGCCGCCCAAGGCGGACCAGGTGAAGGCGAACGCCAGGTAGATGTAGGGGATTATGGCCCAGAGCGGCGGGTCGTAGAGCCGCAGGCACCCCTTGGGCGCGAACAAGAACCAGTCGGCGATCGCGAGGCACGGGGTGACAATGTGGATCAGGTCGTCGGTCAAGGTGAAGGGCACGTAGTCGCTGCCGCTCTGCTTGAACGCGGCCGGGGCCAGCACAAACAGGTAGATCAGCATTGTGACGGTGATGGCCATCATCACGGCCGCGCCAAGCCTGGGCCAGGGCGCGGACACGCCGCGCGGGCCGTCGCGGGCGATGTCCTTTACCGTGATGGCCGCCATGACGGCCATCCAGACCAGCACCAGGACGTTGCTGAGGGTGGTGTAGTACAAGAACGCCGCGCCGGACAGCCCCGAGCCGAAGAGCCAGACCAGGCGCACCAATCCGGTCGTGATCGAAACCATCGCGGCGAGCCGGAACGCCAACGCCGCATAACGCCGGGTAACGACCATGAGCCCTAATTCTATTGAGGGCCCGCCGGGACTCCGTGCCGGAACCTGGCGCCTTCCGCCATCCGGATCGCCGCGTTGGAACCCGGCCGCGCCCGTTTCCCACGGGTCCCGCACGGGCCACCACACTGCGGGACCGCCCAGACGGGGTCGTGCGGGCGGCCGCCCGGAAGCCTAGGTTGGCGCCATGACCACACTTAGCGCAACACAAATCAACCGTTTCCTGGACGCCTGCCGGACCTTGCTGCCGGACCCGGCCGAATGGCCCAAGCTGAACAGCTACCCGGATTCCCTGGCGGAGAGCGTCATCGACGCCATCTGGTCCGAGCAAGTCCGCTATTCCAACGTGATCGAGATAGTCGGCCGCTACCGCGACTACCGCCGGGCCCAGGGGGCGGACGCGGACCATGACGGCGCCCGCGAGTTGGCCGCGACGTTCAGCATTGGCTTGGACGCGTGGATTGACCAGATCGGCAACCGCCAACGGGTGTTCTCCAGGGACAACGCCCCGTACAAGGCCCAGGTTGTCCAACAAGCCGCCGATGCCGCCGTCGCCAGCGGCGTACAGTCCGTCGCCGATTTGCAGACCGCCTGCGCGGGCGACACGGATCAGTACCAGGACTTTCACCGCCGGTGGCTCGCCCTCCCGGCCCAGAGTTCCGGCATGAGCTGGGAAAGGCTTGGGCTGGCGGCTGGGATTGAGACGGTTCCCCGCAACCTCTGGCTAGTCGAATTCGCCACCCACGCCACGGGCGCGCCCGTCAGCGGCGCGGACGCCGTCTCGTTGGTCGACGCTGCCGCCAACACGATGTCCGTCACGCCGCTGCGCCTGCGCAACGCGATCTGGCTCTACCAGACCAAGGCGGACCGGGCGGCGCGGTCCGGCTCCGCAGGCCCGGAAAGCGGCGCCGCCTAAGCTGGCGTACCGCTCCCGTGCTGAGGCCGCCTGACGCCCCGCCCAAGGCCGAGGCACCAGCCGGGAGACGGGGAGCACCGGCGGGACGGAGCGCCGGGCGCCGGCTGACCAAGCGCCGACTGACGGCGGGACGACTGGACGACTGACGGTGTCAGACCGCGGCGGTAGCCTCAAAGGCGTGAACATCGAGCCAGCGCCCACAGTTCCGGTCTCAGATTCCGCGCCGGGTCCGGAGGCCGTCCCGAACGACGATTCGGGGCCCACGCCCCTGCGAGTCCTTCGGCGCGTTTTCGGCTATTCGGACTTCCGGGGCCACCAGGCGGCCGCGATCGAGCACGTCACGGCCGGAGGCGACGCGGTTGTCCTGATGCCGACCGGCGGCGGCAAGTCGCTCTGCTACCAGATCCCGTCCCTGCTCAGGCCGGGCACCGGGGTGGTGGTGTCCCCGCTCATCGCCTTGATGGAAGACCAGGTCACCGCCGTCAACGAACTGGGGATCCAAGCCGCTTACCTCAACTCTTCGCTCTCACCCGAGGCGCAGCGGCGCGTGGAGCGGCGCTACGCCGCCGGCGAGCTCGACCTGCTCTATGTGGCGCCCGAACGCTTGCTGACGCCCGCCACCATGACGCTGCTCCAGGAGGCTCCGATTGCGCTCTTCGCCATTGACGAGGCCCACTGCGTGTCCCAGTGGGGCCACGATTTCCGGCCCGACTACCTGGGACTGGGCGCGTTGGCGGAGCACTGGCCGGGGGTTCCCCGCCTCGCGCTGACGGCCACGGCCACTCGCGCCACCCACCGCGAAATCACCGAGCGCCTGGCGCTGGCGGACGCCAGGCACTTCGTCTCCAGCTTCGACCGGCCCAACATCACCTACCGGATAGAGCCCAAGGCCGCCGTCCGCGACCAATTGGTCCGCTTCGTCCGGGAGGAGCATGCCGGCCAGGCCGGGATTGTCTACGCCATGGCCCGCGCGACCACCGAGGAGGTGGCCGCCCACCTGCGCGCCCACGGCATAGACGCCCTGGCCTACCACGCCGGGATGGACGCCGCCGCCCGGCGGGCCGTGCAGCGCCGCTTCTTGGCCGAGGACGCCCTCACGGTGGTCGCCACCATCGCCTTCGGCATGGGGATCGATAAGCCGGACGTGCGTTTTGTGGCGCACATCGACCTGCCCAAGTCCGTCGAGGGCTATTACCAGGAGACCGGCCGCGCGGGCCGCGACGGCGCTCCCGCCACCGCCTGGATGGCCTACGGCCTGGCGGACGTGGTCCTCCAGCGCCGTTTCATAATGGAGTCGACTGCGGAGGACGAGTTCAAACTCAACGCCCAAGCCCACCTGGATTCCCTGCTCGCACTGTGCGAGACGGTTGACTGCCGCCGCTCCAACCTGCTGGCGTACTTCGGCGAGGAGGCGGCGGCGTGCGGCAATTGCGACACCTGCCTGAGTCCGCCGGTGACGTGGGACGGCACCATCGCCGCCCAGAAGTTCCTGTCCACGGTGGTCCGCCTGGACCGCGAACGCCGGCAACGCTACGGTGCCGGGCACCTGATCGACATCTTGCGCGGGAAGCGCACGCCCAGAGTGGCCCAGCACGGCCACGACACGCTCTCGACATGGGGCATAGGAGCCGACTTGTCGGACGGGGAATGGCGGGCCGTGGTGCGCCAACTCCTGGCCCGCGGCGACTTGGCCGTAAGCACAGGGGGCCACGGCGTGCTGGTGGCGACCCCGCAGTCGCGGGAGATCCTCCGGGGCGATCGGACCGTGCCCCTCCGAAAGGACTTGCCGCAGACCCGCAGCCAGGCAGCCCAGAGCGGACGCCGCTCCGGCGGGTCGCCGGGAGGGGCCGGCCCGAGTGCGGACGGGGCCGGGGCCTCAGCCGAACCGGCGGCCCTCAGCTCCGAGGATCAGGCCCTGTTTGAGGAACTGCGCGCTTGGCGCGCGGCGACGGCAAAGGAGCGCGGGGTGCCCGCCTACGTCGTCTTCCACGACTCGACGCTCCGCGCGCTGGCCGCCGCCCGTCCGGCTTCCCGCGAGGAGTTGATGCCCATCAGCGGGATCGGCCAGGCGAAACTCGAGGCGTACGCCGAAGGCCTCCTGGGCGTGCTCGCCCCGGCCGAGGCTCCCCCGCCTCCGCCGGACCACTCCCCAGTTGACCGCGCCCAGGGCGGCCAGGGACTGGGCTCCCAGCCCCCGCCGGGCCACTCCCCTCCAACCGGTGAGACCCGTGAAGACCCGCGCCCCGCCTGAGCCAGGGTGTGCCGACTTCTTGGACTTGGCTCGTGCAAACCGGTGGTCTCTACGGCGAGACCGTCCAAATGCAGGGGCCGGGTGGCCGGTCTGCCCAGCCGCGCGGCGCTGGTGCGCACCGACCAGCGGCGGTTGCAAGAAATGTGCATTGGATGCGCCGTTTTTGGCACGTGAAGCGCAACGGATGTCAGTTTCGCGCAGAGCCCCGCCGCACGGCCAGAGACGGGTGGCCAACCCGCCCCGAACCCAACCCAGGCCGACGCGGGGCGCCAACCAGACGGCATCGTCCTCCTGGCAGTTGGGCAGAAAACTGGTCTCGGGTCTGGTCACTCCGACTGGAGGAACAGTCCGGGCTGGGTCAAAACGCTGAGCGGAAGCGCCCAAACGCCATCCATCAGGGGCTTCAAATCGGTGCCCAAGTACGCCACGTATCCTCGGTGCAACCCGCAGGCTTGGGCGAAGGCCGCGATCCCGGCGGCGTCTTCGCGGCCAACCAGCTTGGCGGCCTTCACCTCGACGGCCACGCGGCGGCCTGTTGAATCCGCCAACACCAAGTCGACCTCCCGTGGCGCGTGGCCGGCAGCCCGCCAATAGCCCGCTTCGATGCCGAGGTTGGACCAGGCGGCCGAGGCGGTCACCTGGTTGACGACATGTGACTCCAGGAGCTGGCCCAACTGCTCCCTCTGGCCGAAGAAGTCCACCCCTGAACGCGCAAGAGCCTCGAACGAGAGCGCCGTGTCGACCGGGTGGATTTTGGCCCTGGAGAAGGCCTGACGGCTGGGAGTCGTGGCCAGATTCGGCAGCCAGTGGACCAGGAACAATCGTCCGAAAACCCCCAGGTAGCGGTCGACGGTTCGCCGGTCCACACCCAAGGTTTGGCTCAGGCGGCTGGCGTTGAACTGGTTCCCCGGGCCTCGGAGCAGCTGGTCGAGCACCGCTCCGGCGATAGCCGCGTCGAGACGGAGTTCCGGTAGGGCCGAATCGGAGAGCAGGCCGATCCTGTCCGAACGCACCTGGGCCAGGGCCTAGGCGAGGTCGGGAGGAGGGTCAAGCAGGGCAAGGTTGGGGAATCCCCCAACCGCCAGCTTCGGGACCAGTTGCTCCGCGGTGGTCTCGGCGCATTCGGCCGCAGTCAACGGGCTGTAGAACAGCGCTGGCGTCCGCAGCAATCCGGTCGCATTGCCTGCGTCGGCCGGCGGGGCATGCGCGCGGGAATTGCGAACCCGTTGCGATGACCCACAAATGTTATTGTCTGCGTATGGATGCAGATATGCGGGCTTCGGCCGCGCGGGCTGCGACGTCCCAAGTCGCGGAGAGCGAATACGTCGAACTGGCCGCCGAGGTGTTCGCGTTGTTGTCGGACCCGACTCGGATTCGGATCCTGTTGGCGCTCGAACAGGGCGAACTCCCCGTGGGCGTGCTGGCCGAACAGGTC
>JAITFE010000046.1 GCA_031281585.1 Bifidobacteriaceae bacterium
CATCGTTCGACTTGCATGTGTTAAGCACGCCGCCAGCGTTCGTCCTGAGCCAGGATCAAACTCTCCATCAAAAAACAGAAAACAAAACCCCGACCAAACAAAAAATGTCCAACCGGTCCAAAAAACAAACCGGCGTCAACACAATCCACAAACACGCTATTGAGATAACAAACAACAAACCCACCCATGCGGGAAGGATTGCGCTGCGCCTCAACGGGCACAACTTGTCTAGCCTACCCCACCAGGGGAAGGCCATGCAAATCGGGGCCGACCCGTGCGGGTCGGCCCCGAAGAAGGATGAGAACGGTTAGAACCGCACGAAGACCGGGGTGCGGTACATCTCGCGGAACTGCACCACCGTGCCGGTGTGAGGCGCGTCCACCATCATGTTGCCGCCGGCGTAAATGCCGACATGCCCGGGGAACCAAACGATGTCGCCCGGTTGGGCCTGGTCGGCCGAAATGATGGTGCCGGCGGCCTTCTGATCCGAGTCGGTCCGCGGGATGGACTTGCCAAGCTGCGCGTACACGTACTGCGTGAAGCCCGAGCAGTCGAAGCCGGACGGGCTGGAGCCCCCGTAGACATACGGAGTGCCCACATAGCGCGCCGCGATCTCGAGGATCTCGTTTCCCGCCACCGACTGCGGGACGTTCTGAGCCGGGTCCACCGTCTTGGCCGGTCCACGCGGAGCGGCCTGCGGTTGACGCACCTGGCGGCGATTCTGAGTCGAGATCACCTGCTTCGGCTCCGGTTTCACAACCGTCACCGTTGGCGCCTCAAGCGACCAATCGGCCTCTTCGGGGACCGTGGCCAGCGACTCCGCGCCAATCACGGAGCGAGCCTCCGCCGCCAGGTTGGAGGCCTCAGTCATGCCGGTCGGCGTTGCAAACGCCGGCCCGGCGGCCGCCACCACCATGCCGCTGGCCGCGGCGACGGCGAAGGTCTTCTTGCCGAACGCTTGATCCGCCAACGCTGTCAGCGGTGTGGCCGGCTTCCCTGGGGATCTGTGCCTGGCCTTGTAATGGCGTGTTGCCACGTTTATCTCCTCGATCACCTGCGGAGTGAGCTGTCGGGTTCGGGCGGGAGAGCTGCCCTGCCGATCAACCGAGTCCGTTAGGACGCCAGTTGTCGGGTTCACCCCAAGGCGGCCTAAGCCGCCAACATAATGGGTCCTCCGCTCCTGCCTAGTCTTGATGGCGCAGCCCGGCGGCAGGATTCGGCTCCGTGCTGCGACCTGAAAAGGAGGGTTTCTCAGGCGGTCCCACCCTAGCGAGCGATTACAGCAAATGTCACGCTCAGATAACGAAAACCCGTGAGAACCCTGTGGAGATATTGTAAATGTCCAGGTCAGAGCGAGATGGTTGCCCCGGCGCAGATTTCCTCCCCATGCCTTGGGCAAGCTGGGCGCCGGCCCGCACACGGTTCCGAGCCCGCACGCATGGGCCTGGTCAGCCTGTGGTCCCGGTCCCGGCGAGGGCCGCCGCGGTCATTTCCTGACGGGTCGCCAGTTTGGCCCGCTCACGCCCCTCAGCGAGCCCGCGAGCCCGCTCTGCGGCGTCGATCGCCAGCCAGCCAGCCCACGTCACCACCGGCACGCCGCGGGCCTGCACAAGGCCCGTCAGGGAGTCCGGAGACCGGTCCGGGGCCGGCGTCAGCCCCGGCAAGTCCTCCACAATGTTCGCCACCGTCTCCATGGCGTCAGACTTGGTGGATCCGATCAGGCCCACCGGCCCGCGTTTGATCCAGCCGGTCGCGTACAAGCCCGCCAGCGGCCGGCCGCCCGGGCCCACGACCCGACCCGCCCGGTTCGGCACCACGCCCGCATCCGGGTCGAACGGGACGCCCTCGACCGGCGACCCGAAATAGCCGACCGCCCGGTAGACGGCCCCGACGTCAAAGGTGCGCGACTCGTCCGTGTCGACCACCCCGCCCAGGCCGTCCGGGGCGGTGCGGCGGAGCGTCAGCCCTGTGACGGCATCGGCGCCTTCAATCCGTTCCGGGCGCCAATAGAAGTGCAGGTGGACGCGCCGCTCGCCGCCGCTCCCGGGGGCGGCCCGCCACTGCTCCATTGTTTTGACGACCTGGCGCAAACGTCCGTTGGCTTTCATGGCCGCCTGGTCGGCATCGTCGAATTGGAAATCCCTGTCGTCCAAAACCATCTCGACGCCGGGCACCTGGCCGAGCTCCCTTAACTCCAAAGGCGAAAACTTGGCGGCGGCGGGCCCCCGGCGGCCGAAGACGTGGATGTCGCGGACCGGGGAGGCCTCGAAAGCGCGTCTGACGTGCTCGGGGATGTCGGTGCGGGCCAGGTCGGCGGGCCGCCGGGCGAGCACCCGGACCACGTCGAGGGCCACGTTGCCGTTCCCGATCACGGCCACCGACTCCGCCGCCAACGGCCAGACCTGGGAGTAGTCGGGGTGGGAGTCGTACCACGCGACGAAGTCCGCGGCGCCGAACGAACCCGGCAGGTCCGCCCCCTCGAGTTGCAGGTCCGCGTCCCGCAACGCGCCGGTGGCCAGGAGAATCACGTCGTACCGCTCTTTGAGCTCGGCCACCGTGACGTCCGAGCCGACCGTCACGTTGCCGAGGAAGCGGATGCCGCCGCGGTCCAGGATCTCGTGGAGCGAGTCCATGATCGACCTGATGCGGGGGTGGTCCGGCGCCACGCCATAGCGGATCAGGCCGAACGGGCTCGGGAGCGCCTCGATGACGTCGATTTGGGCGCCCGGGACCTGGCCCAGCAGGATGTCGGCGGCGTATAGGCCGGCCGGCCCGGCCCCGACCACGGCCACGCGGGGGGATTGGGTGAGTTCGGACAAGACGGCCGCCTTCCGGTCGCGGGGTAGCTAAGGTGTTTGGGCCGCGCTGGCGCGCGCCGCGAGCAATGGTACCGGCCGGGTGCCCGCCGCCGGGTCCGCCCCTCGCCGCGTTGCCGCTTTGTCCGATGCCGTCCGGCCGCCTCCGCTCGCCAGTCCCGGTCCCCGCGGTCGCCCTGTTTCGACGGCTGGGGCGGCTTGGGGCAGTCAGCCTTTGCGGCATTCCCGGGGACCGCCCCGGGGCTTGGCGGCCGGCGCGCGGGCGGGTGTGTCCCCGGCGTCGAAAGAAAGGACCGTCCCCAATCCCGCTCTGCTGGTTATTGGGGGTGGCCTGCCGGGTCTTGGGCGCGGGCGGGTGTGTCCCCGGCGTCGAACGAAAGGACCGTCCCCAATCCCGCCCTGCTGGTTCTTTTGGGGGTGGTCTGCCGGGTTGGGGCGCGGGCGGGTGTGTCCCCGGCGTCGAAAGAAAGGACCGTCCCCAATTGGGGGGCCGCGCCGCCCGGACGGGCCGGGCGGCGCGGGTTTCCCAGCGCGGGAGGCTAGCCCGTTAGCCTC
The DNA here is from genome assembly GCA_031281585.1 of Bifidobacteriaceae bacterium. NCBI lineage: Bacteria > Bacillati > Actinomycetota > Actinomycetes > Bifidobacteriales > Bifidobacteriaceae > Bifidobacteriaceae bacterium. Next base: position 3,372 of record JAITFE010000046.1, read on the forward strand.
CGCCGCCGCCAGGCGGCTAGGAGTAGCGCCACACCGGCGACGATCAACACGCCGGCCGCCCCCGCCAGGCCCGGCACCGCGCCCGCGCCAGTCGTCGGCAACGGGCTGGCGCTCTGGCCGCCCGTCGGGGCCGTCGTCGGGCCAGTTGTCGGGGTTGTTGGGGGCGTTGTCGGGGCGCCTGCCGGGTGGACCTCGAACGTGGTCGTTTGGGTGCCGGAGAGCGGGCCCGTCAGCTCTGCGGTGTGGGTGCCGGCCTCCGTGTCCGCCGGGATGGGCCAGGTGAACTCCACCCGGCCGTTCCCGTCCGCCGAGGAGGTTCCCACCGTCACCGGGGTGGAGCGCATCACGGCCGTGACCTGCTCGCCCGGCTGGAAGTTCACTCCCGTCGCCGTCTGGGACTCGCCCGGCCGCAGCGAAGACGCCGCCACCTCCACGCGGGGCAAACCGATCCGCCACTCCACCCGGGTCACATTCCCGGCCGCGTCCCGGTGCTCAACCGCCACCAAATCGCCCTCGGCCGCGTCCGGCACCAAGTCGCACTCCCACGACAAGTCCGCGCCCACCACCGCGGAGCACAGCTCCGCGCCGTCCGGGCCTCGGACAGTCACAGTGTGGCCGGGAGCCTCGCCCACGCCCGCGAGGCGGTCCCCCGCCGACGGGGTCAGCGGGCCCGGCACCGGCGGCAGGGCGTCGACCGTCAACGCCACCGGCGGGGACAGCTCCCCGCCCGGGCCCTCGATGTGGACCAGCAGCACCGTCCCGTCCGGCAGGCCCGCCGGCAGCGCGCAGTCGAACGACCCGTCCGCCGCCACCGGGCAGGTGACCAGCACCGCGCCGGTCGCCGCGTCCACGACCACCACCCGGAAGGTCCCCGCTCCCGCCAGCGGGGCGTCGCCGGGCTGCAACGAGCCCACAATCCTGGCGCCGTTCGTCGCCTCCAAAGCGGGCGCCAGCAGCGGCGTCCCCGCCGTGGCACCGCCCTGGAACCGCGCGGTCTGCGGGGAACCCGCCACCGGCGCGCCGCCGATCAACGCCGCGATGGTCCAGGTCGCCTCCTCCACAGAACGGAACTCGAAGACGGCCACCCCGTCCGAACCGGAAACCGCCGTCGCCGTCCCGGACGCCGGGCCGCTCGCCCCCGTGTAGGACCAAGCGAACCCGACCTCCACGCCCGGCAGCGGGGTCCCGGCCGCAGAGCGGACCAGCACCTCCGCCCGATGCGCGTCAACCCCGTCCGCCAGCCTCGTGGCGCCGCCCGCAGCCGTCGGGATGGTCAAAACCGACGCCGTCGGATCTGGTCCCGCAGGGCCGCCGCCGGCTTCGGCGAACACCACCACCGCCGGGGAACCCTCCGTGATCCGCACTCCCAACACCCTGGCGGTCACCTCGTACCGGCCCGCCGCGACCGAAGTCAACAACAAGTCCGCGCGCCCCGCCGCGTCAGCCGCCACCCTGACCGCCGCCGGCCCGAATGTGGCACCCGACCGCAGGCCCGCCGGGATGGCGAACTCCACGTCCAGCCCGCCTATCGGCGCCCCCGAGCCGTCCATCACATAAGCGGTCACCGTCTGGGTTGACACCCCGTCAGCCGGGGCCGACCCGGCCGGGCCGGCAAGCCTGCTCAGACCCGGGCCGGAGACCGGCAAACGGCCCACGAACTCCGCCGCCGCAGGCGAGCCGCCCACCGGCGCGCCCGCGATGGACGCCGAAACGGCCCACACCGCCGCCGCCTCGGAGGCGAACTCCCACACGGCCAACCCGTTTGAGTCCGATGCCGCCTGGGCGGTCCCAGCCTCAGTCCCGTATTCGGTGGTGTAGGTCCACGCGAACTCGACGTCCACACCCGCCACAGGCGTGCCGGACGAATCGACCACTCTCACCTCCGCGCGGTGCTTGTCCACGCCGTCCGCGACCTTGACCGCCCCGTCCGCGGCGGTCGGGATGGACAGGGACGACCTGCCCGCGTCCGGTTGGCCCGCGACCGGCTCGGCGAACACCACGTCAGCCGGGGAGCCGTCCAGCGCCAGGGCGCCCACCCGCGCCGACACCTGGTAGGTCCCGGCCGTCCCGGACGCGACGGCCAATGTGGCCACGCCCTCGGAATCCGTGGTCACCAAGACCTCGGCCGGACCGGTCACGCTGCCGGACCCGGCCGTCACTCCTGCCGGAATCTGGAAGGACACGTCAACGCCGGGGATGGCCAGGCCGTCCGCGTCCGTCACATAGGCCGTCAAGGTCTGGATGGCGGAGCCGTTCGCGGGCGCCGAACCCGAAGGGCCGACCAGGCGGCTCAAAGCGGGTCCCGCCGCCGGCGGGGCGGTGGTCCCCGCCAACCGCAACAGTTTGGTGGCCGTGTTCCCGGCGGCGTCCCGCGCGGTCACCGACACCCACCGGGCGCCATCCGCCACGGGCACGCCCGCCGCAGAACCGGTGAACGCAAAGGTACCGTCCGCGTCCGCGGTCAACTCAGTCACGTCGCCGGCCTGCACCAGCACCGTGTACCCGGCCAAGGTCTCCCCGGACACCGTGTAGTTGCCCGCCGCGTCCACATAGACCGCGCCGGAACCGTCAGCGTCCAGGAACAACGGCGGCTCGACCGCGCCGGTGGCGACGGCGAACCCGACGTAATTGGAGTCCCCGGAGGTGTTGACCGCGCCGACCCGGATCAGCCGGGACGGCTGGTCCGGATCCGCTGTGACCGGGATGTCGACGGCCTCGCCCGCCAGCGCCGTGCCGGACGCCAACACTTGGTCGCCCTCCAAAGCCTCCCAGTAGGCGAGGTCCTGCCCGAACGCCGCGTGGACCGTGAAGTCGCCGTCCGCCAAGACCGACAGGCCGCCGGACTCGTTCTCCGAGTCCTGGGCGGTGGCACCGGTGAACGTCAGGTAGACCTCGGGCGGGTTCGGCAGCGGCAGGGTCACCGGAATCGGATTGACGTACGCCCAGCACGGCACGGTCCAGGTGTTGTCGGCTTCCACGATGGTGCGGACCGGGGTGATCTCGAACCGGTAGCCAAGGCCCGGCTCCAGACCGCCCACATGCAGCCTGAACGACCCGTCTGCGGCCATCTGATCATGCGTGACCAGCCAACCCACCGGCTGTTCGTTCGCGACCGGTTCGCCGTCCACGTCGGTGAAATCGCCCTCGGCCGCCTCCGCGTAAACCTGGTTCCCGTCCGCGTCCAACGCGCGCACCTGGTAATCCAGGTAATCCGCGGCGGTGTCCTCGCCCGGGTTCCGCGCGCCCGTCCAGGTCAGGTCGAACGCGCCGTCGCCGACAGGCGCCACCAGGACCGGCTGGTCCCGGAAACCGAACAACTCGTAGGCGTTGGCGTGGTCGAACCCTTGGGGGGCCGTCGCCATGCCGACCATGGTCGGCACCGGCTCGCCGGTCTCCGGGTCGGTTTCGCCGCCGTCCCCTACCAGCACCGCCTGGACTTGGTAGGCGCCCGTCGCCAGGTCTTTCGGCAGGTCCGCCAGAGCGCCCGCAAGATCGATGGAGACCGGGGACACGCTGGTCACCGGGACGCCCTCAACCAGCGGGACGGCCGTGCCGGACCCGTCCGCCGCGACCAACGCCGCGTCGAGCGTGAAACTGCCGGCCGGGAACTGGCCCGTCGACGGGTTCACCAGGTTCCGGGTGGCGACGGTCAGCTTGCCCGAAGCCTGATCGAAGTCCACCGCGTCCAATCCCGGAATGGGGTCGGTTTGCAGTTGGTTCGCGGTGAACACCGCGCCGTCGTTGGAGGAGACCTGCCAGTACTGCGACAGGGCCGCGTCCAACGCCAACACGACGGAACCGTCGCCGTCCTCGCCCGCGTAGTCGAACGCGTTCACGGCGGGGTTGCGGGCCTCGCCCTGGGAGGTGCCAAGCTCACCGTCCGCCGCGGCGTCCCGCTCCCACACCAACGGGTAGTCCGCCCAATCGGTGGTGGCCGGGTCCCCGTCCACGTCGTAGCGAAGCGCCACCTGGTCGGCTTTCAAGCCGTTGACGGACACGATGTTGTTGTACCCGCCCTGGCCCGTGACCGGCGCCAAGTCGTAGGAGTCCTGCGGCACCGGCGGCTCCGACATTGGCGCGAACCCGGAGGTCCTCGCCCCGACCGCCTTGGTGGCGGCCTGCGCCCCCGGCTGTCCGAACGTCCCGACCAGACGGATCCCGCTCAACTCGATCTCGCCGACCTCGTTCCCGTCCTGGTCATACAGCGGGGCCGTTTCCGGCACCGCCGCGCCCACCGGGACGGAGGCCGCCAACGACCTCAACATGCCCGAGTTGATCTCGATCGAGTCCGAGCCGAGGAACCCCAAGTCGTAGCCGGCCCTCAAGTACGGGCCGGTCGGGACAATGTGGTGGCGGATGCCGATCCGGCCCCAGACCCGGCCCTGCAGCAGTTCCGCCTGCCCGTAGAACTCGTTTGGCTGCAGGTAGATCCCGATCTGCGCCAGGTTGAACGGCCCCAGACAGCCCCCGAAAAAGTCGCTGCAGAACTTCGGTATCCCGAAGTCCCCGACCAGGTGGCCGCCCCAGTCCGGCTTGCCCTGGCCTGTGTTGAGCGCCCAGTGGATCCCGCCGTTGTACTTCATGCCCAGCCACCACAGCGTGGGGGACCACACGCTGGCCGCCAGGTCGACGCTCGCCTTCGACAGCCGGGGTCTCCAGTCCGGCCAGCCGGGGGCCCACTCGGCCCCGGTCCAGTCCATGTCCAGGGTCGCCTTGGCCGGCTGCAGCGAGAACATGTCCAACATTCCGACCGACGCGGTCACCTCGCCCCTCAAATGGTCCATGCCCAGTGTGAAGTTCGTGTCGAGATCGATTGCTTCAAGCACGGAAATCCTCGCCTTGATCTGCACCGACAGGGGCGGCGGCACCGACCAGTTCTCCCAGTCGATGGTCTTGACCAGATTCTCCACGTAAAGGCCGCCGCCTTTCAGCGTCAGGATTCCCGGCGCGATGATGTCGAACCCCTTCTTCCCGTAGCCTTCTATCCCGAACCCGTTCGGCAGGAGCACCCCGTACCGCTCCGACTCCATCAAGTCGATCATGCCCGCGCCCTCGATGATGGAGAACTTCAAACTCATTTCGAACCGGTAGCGCCGCTCCCCGGCAATGGTGTTGATCTCCGCCTTCGCGTTGTTCCCCGACAGCACGTCCACGAAACTGAGGATCTCCTGCGCCCCGACCGGGTTGAACTCGCCTTTCGCCTCGACCCCGTCGAAACTCGACCGGCCGCCGTTGACCGAGTACTGCAGGCGCTCCAAGTTGATGTCGAGGTAGTTCTCCGCCACCCCCGGCACGCTGAGCGCCAGACGCCCTCCAAACATGTACTTGGCGTCCAAAATCTTGACCTTCGACACGTTCGCCTGCAAACCCCAGCCGGCCGGGAACGCCCAATCGCCGTCCAGGTTCCAGCCGAACTCCACATTCCTGAAAGTCGGGGAATTGTCCGGGTCCGCGTACTCCGACATCGAATACCTGACGCCCGCCCGCAGTTCCGCCTTCACGTTCTTTATCACGCCGACCGACTTGCCCATGAAGTGGCCGGTGCCGCCAGCCCCCTCAATGGTCACGTTCCCGCTCGACCCGGACACGGAGAACCACCCCGACTTTGTGATGTCGAAAGTGAACACCGAATGGACCACCACCTGGCCCCGCTCGAACTGGTACGCCCCGGTGGCGACGTTTCGCTTGACCTGCCCGGTCACTTTCAGCAGCACGGTCTTGCCCGCGCTGGCGGCGGCCAGGCGCATCGCCGCGTCGTCCTCGCCCAGCACCACCGAGTGCCGGTTGGCGCTGTCTGTGACCACGCCCAGCACCCCGTACGTCATGGGGCTCGCCTCGGCCGTGGGGTACATGACCAGCGGCACCGACTGGCCGCCGACCTCCAACTGCCACAGGGACCCGGCCGGGTTCCCGAATTGGGATTTGAACGATGCCGTCAACGAGACCGTCAGCGCCCCGTCCGAGCCGAGCCACACGCTAGCGTCCGAAGCCTGGAACCGCTTGTCGCCGTTGACCAGCCAGACTTGGCGCAACCTGGCCTGTTTGTCAGCCGGGTACCCGGCGAAGTCCGGGCCTTGGCCTTTGACCTGTTCCAACCCGGCGCCCGTCACCTTGATCGAAGACGCCGCCGACCACAGCCCCGAGTTGGCGACCGCCTGGTCCACCCTCAAATCGACCGGGATCCGCTTGGCCGCCACCGACAAGACCACGCTCCCCGGCGTCCAAGAGCCGGTGCCCTGGAAAGGCGGCATGGCGACCGACGCCATCCCCGAATAGCCTGTGCCCGACTTCTGGCCGGACCACCCCGCTGGAACGGCCGAGGAGCCGAGGGAAGCCCCCGTCACCTCGAACGAGTGATCGCCCAGGGAGGTCTCCAAGCCGAACTGGGCCGTGGCGCCCGGCTGGAACTTGGTGGTGGTCCAGTTGCCGGAGACCAACGACCAGTCCGAGCGGTCCGAGGGGGCTATCTCCACCCACACGCCGCCCGCCGTGACGGAAGACGGGAACGAAAGGGTGTGGCGCGGCATCGGCGCCTCGTTGACCTTGACGACCTGCACGTAGCCGGCGCTCAGCAACTCGCCGGAAATCACCGCCTGACCCGTCGCCGAAAGGTCGAACGGGCTCCCCCGCAGTTGGACCAGCTTGGTGCGGGTCCCGTCTCGGTTCGCCTTCGCCACCCACGCCTCCGCCGTGGCCGCGTAGTACTCCTCCGTGTTCGAGGCCTTCAACGTGACCGGCTGGCCCGTCCGCGTCACCAGCACGTCCGAGAGCGTCACAGACGCGTGCTCGGCCGGCTCGACCTCGATCACCGCCGTGCCCGGGCGCGACACGTGCACATAGATGTCCACGTCTCCCGCGCCGGGCGGGAAGAACGCGTAAAGCCCGCCCTCAGGGTCCGGCCAATCGGTGATCTGCCGGTGGACCCAGGTGCCGTGCGCGTCCTGGTAGCTCTGCGTCCCGTACAGCACCGGCTCGCTCCCGTCCGGCGTGATCGGCTCGAACCACGCGTTCCAGCCCACCTCGAGCAGGTACTGGGTGCTATCGCCCAGCGTCACGCCGGGGTCCAGGTGGTAGGTGATGTCGAACTGTGTGCGGTTCTCCGGCGTGACCGATTCGAACGGCCCCAGGCCCGTGGGGGCCACCGCGTTCCCGACCAGGTCTTTCAGCGCCGGGCTGCCCGCCAGCCGGATGTGATAGGCGGTGTTGAACTCGACGGGGTAATCAACGCTGTAAACGTTCCCCGACGCGTCCCAAGCGCCCGTCCGGCCCGCGTCCTCCGCGCCGGAGCCGACCGCCACGAACACCAGCGGCGCGGCGGCCTTGTCCATCGTCTCGCCGAACGTCACCTCGATCTTCCGCTTGTACGGGTCCGCCGCGACCTGCGGAACCGGCGCCGCGTCATCGACCACCCCGGAAAAGCCCGTCACCAGGCCAAGGCCGGCGTTCACCGAGAGCTGCATCACCACCGGGACGGAGGCGAAGTCGGTGTAGAAGTCGCCGTTCGCCTGCTCGGAGAACAACTCCAGTTGGTAGTCCCCAGCCGGAAGGCCGGCCATGGGCACCGACACCGTCCCGGACGCCGCGTCCCCCGTCGCCTTCAGCTTGGCGTAGTACTTCAACCCGCCCGACTTGAGCACGGCGGAGATGTACTGGTTCGCGCCCGTCGTGGCGCCGTCATACACGAACTGCAACGCGGCCCCCGACTGCCCCGCCTGGGCAGAGGTCGCCCGCACAGACAAGGCCTGGCCCGGATGCCACAGGGTGAACTTGACCGGCGCCGAGGGCGCCCCGCTGATCACCTGGAAGCCGTTGGAGACCGTCGCCCCAGACTTCGACCCCGCCCCCGAGGCCGGCGAGGAGAACAACACGTCCGACAAGTCCAAGCTCAACGCCGGGCGGACCGCGTGGGAGATTCTTTCGCCGGTGTCGGTGGACACCTTGAATGTCCGATCCACCGGTCCCTGCCCAATCACAGGCGCCGTCGCCCCGCCGTAAGTCCTGTCTCGGACCACGTACGCCTGGTCGCCCGCGTCCGCCACGCCCGTCCGCAACCACCAGCCCTTCGCACCTGACACGCCGTAGCTCAGCAGCAGGTGGTACGCAGTGGGGCCGGTAGAGAACCACTCCGGCGGCGCCGCCACGGCCCCGATCGCCTGCACCTCGTCAACGGACAGGGCCCAGAGCTTTTGGTCATAGGCGGCAAGCTCCCCGGTGACCCCGTCTTCAGGCATGAGCGTCCGGCCGTTGACGAACGAGAGCTCCGCCGCCGGGTATGTTGCCGCGATCTCATTCATCTTCCGGTACAGCGTGCTGTGGGCGTAGGAGTTGTGGCCCCACCTGTGCGACACGCCCGTGGACGCGTCCACGTATTCGAATATGCCCTCCCAATAGCGGGGGTGGTACCCGTCGCCGCACACGGGGGGAACGTTGCCGTTCGCGAGGTAGCAATACCGCTGCAGTTCGAGTTCCCCTGTCTCCCATTCGTCCCACTCCGCCGAAGGATGGAAGAGCTGTGATTCCGTGAACTCGTTGGGCCCGTAGTGCCTTTCATCCCATCGGTCGGCCTCGGGCATGTCCTTCAGCAGAAGCGTGACGCTGTCCGGCTGCGGGTAGACGCCGCCGTCCTGGTCGCCTATGACCCACCATTCCTTGCCCGCGAACGCCACCGTGGAGACGTTCCGGGTCAGGCCCGGCGCGCCCTCTTGGATGGCGACGGCCGCCTCCGCGTCCGGCGGGTCGAACGGCTGGGCCGCCAACACGGGGACGGTCAACGCCGCCGCCGCCGCGAAGGCGACGGCCCGGACGGTGGCGGCCCTCACGCGCAAATGGGGCCGGGGCCGGCGGTGTCTGGAAAGGCTGGGGACTGCGCGCATGATGATCTCCTCGGGTTGGGTTCGCGCTGTTTACAAGGGGTCTTTCGGAATGGTTTGTGATTGCGGGAGTCGGTCCGAGAAATGGGGACGGTACCTGTTTCCGGCGAGCCGGAAACAGGTACCGTCCCCATTTCTCTTCACCGTCCCGCTTCTTTCTCAGATGCGGCGCCGGCGCCAGGCAGCCATCAGCAGGACAGCGCCCGCCAGGACCGACACGACCGCCGTCCCGACCAGGCCGGGGATGGCCCCCGCGCCGGTCGTGGGCAGCGGGCTGCCGCTCTGCCCGCCTGTGGGGGCCGGGCCGGGCGTCGATGCCGTCTGCGCGGGACCGCTCGTCGGCGGTGGCTCCGTGGCCGGTGGCTCCGTCGGCGGCGGCTCCGTTGCCGGAGGCTCCGTTGGCGGGGGTTCCGTTGGCGGCTGCGTTGGTTCGCCCGCCGGCTCGACCTGGAACTCGACCGTTTGGATGCCGGAGAGCGGGCCCGTCAACTCGACGGTGTGGACGCCCGCCTCCGTGTCCGCCGGGACCGTCCAGGTGAACTCCACCCGGCCGTCCGCGTCCGCCGAGGAGGTGCCCACCGTCACCGGGGCGGAGCGCATCACGGCCGTGACCTGCTCGCCCGGCTGGAAGTTCACGCCCGTCGCCGTCTGCGACTCCCCCGGCCGCAGCGAAGACGCCGCCACCTCCACGCGGGGCAAACCGATCCGCCACTCCACACGGGTCACATTCCCGGCCGCGTCCCGGTGCTCAACCGCCACCAGATCGCCCTCGGCCGCGTCCGGCACCAAGTCGCACTCCCACGACAAGTCCGCGCCCACCACCGCGGAGCACAACTCCGCGCCGCCCGGGCCCAGGACGCTCACCACGTGGCCCGGGGCCTCGCCCGCCCCGGACGCCGCCGTCCCGTCAGAGGGCACCATCGCCCCCGGCGAAGGCGGCACCGCGTCCACCTCCACCAGGACCGCCGGAGACGCCGAACGCCCGACCCCCTCCAAGCGCACCGACAATCGGGCGCCGTGCCCCGCCGGCGGCGACAACGCCACCTCGAACGACCCGTCCGCCGCGACCGGGCCGCGCGCCAACTCCGCTCCGGTCGACGCGTCCGCCACCACCGCCACCAGACGGCCTGCGGCCGCCTCCGGCAGATCACCGGACTGCGCCCGCCCGGAAACCCGCGCGCCGTTCGACGGGTCCGCCGAAGGCGCCAGCAAAGGCGCGCCCGGCCCCGGCTGCGTGAACACAACCGAAGCAGGGGAGCCCTCAGTGACGGCAACCGAGCCGTAAACAGTGGTCACCACCGCGGTGACCTGGTAAGTCCCCGCAGCCGCCGCCGTCAACGAGAGCACCGCCCTCCCGGCCGCGTCAGCGGCGACGGACACCACCGCCGGGCCGACCACCAGCCCCGCCTTGACCCCGGACGGGATGGAGAACACCACGTCCGCGCCCGGCAAAGCGCGGCCCTGGGCGTCCAAAGCCCACGCCGTGACAGCCAACTGCGACGACCCGTCAGCCGGCGCCGAACCCGCCGGGGACTCCAACCGGGACAACCCCGGACCGGAAACCGGCGGGCGGCCCTTGAACTCCGCCGTCTTCGGGGAGCCGCCCACCGCGACCCCGCCGACAGACGCCGACACGGTCCAGACGGCCTCGTCGGCGGAGGAGAACTCCCACACCGCCACCCCGCCCGAACCGGCCGTCGCCTGGCCCGTCCCCGAACGGGGCACACCCGCGCCGTCCACATAAGACCACGCGAAGTCCACCACCGCCCCGGGCATCGGCGCGCCAGCCGCGTCCACAACCGCCACCACCGCGCGGTGCTTCGCGACGGCATCGGCCAACACCGTCAACCCGCCGACAGCGGTCGGGACGGTCAACTGGGACGCCGCCGCGTCCGGCGGCACCAACGCCGGCAACACGTCGAACTGGGCGGATTCGGTGCCCGACAAGGCCCCTGACAACTCCACCGTGTGCGACCCCAAGACCGTCCCCGCGGGGATAACCCACTGGAACTGGGCGCCCCCAGCCGCATTCGCGTTGCCAGACCCAACCGGAACAGAACCCGGCTGCAAAACAGCCTCCACCAGTTCCCCGGGCTGGAAATTGGTTCCCGTCGCGGTCTGCTGCTCGCCGACCCGCACCTGCGGCACAACCACAGACGCCCCCGGCAGGCCGATCCGCCACGACACAGACGCCGCGTTCCCAGCCGCGTCCGAATGCTCCACCGAAACCACGTCCCCCACTAAGGCGTCCGGAACCAGGTCGCACGTCCAGGAAAGGTCCGCCGCCACCTGGGCGCGGCACAACTCCACGCCGCCGGAGCCTCTCACCACCACCGCGACCCCGGCGGCCTCGCCGGTCCCGGACAACGCAGCCCCGCCGGACGGGGAGACCGTCCCCGGCCACGGCGCCACCGCGTCGACCACCACCTGGGTCGCCGGAGACACCGCCCCCGCCGCGCCCTCCAACCGCACCGAGAACCGCGCCCCGTCAGCCAAGACCGGCGCCAACGCCACGTCGAACCCGCCGCCGCCGGCGACCTGCGCCCGGCCCAACTCCACCCCCGAAGCGTCCAACGCCACAGCCTGAAGCGACCCCGCCTCGGCCTCCTCCACATCCCCGACCTGGACAGTCCCAACCGCGCGGGAACCGTTCGACGGGCCCACCTGGGGCGGCTGCAACGGCCGCCACGCGGGCGCCCCGCCTTGGAACTCGGCGAGGGCCGGGGAGCCCGGCACGACGGCGCCCTCGACTTGCGCCTCGACCGTCCACAAGGAGTCCTCCACCGCGGTGAAGTCCCACGAGGCGACCCCGTTGGCCGCCGATGTCGCCGTCGCGGTCCCAGCCGCGGGCCCGTTCCGCCCGTTGTAGGACCATTTCAGGACAACCTCCTGGCCCGCCACCGGCACGCCGCCAGCGGTCAGCAGCGACACCTCCGCGCGGTGCGCCTCCACGCCGTCCGCGCGGACCGTGGCGCCGCCAGCAGCTGTCGGGATGGCCAACGCCGAGTTCCCCGGATCGGCCTGCGTGCC
>JAITFE010000047.1 GCA_031281585.1 Bifidobacteriaceae bacterium
TTGGCCGGGTCAAACCGCGGGCCCGGTTTGGCGGTGACCGTGGCCAGGATGCCCCGGCTCATGGGCACCAGGGTGGGAGTGAAGCTGATGGTGGGCTTGGGCCCGCCCGGGGCTCCCGCTTTGGCCAAGTTCTGGATGATCTCAGGGATGTGACGGTGGCCGCCGCCCACCGCGTAGGGGCTGGCCGCGCCCAGGATTTCGGAGGCGAGCAGGTGCGGCTTGAGGCTCTTGCCGGCGCCGGAGACGCCGTTGGCCAGGACTGCGGTCAGGTCACTGGGGCTGAGCAGGCCGGAGGTGATCCCAGGCGCCAGCGCCAACGTCACCGCGGTGACGTTGCAACCCGGCACCGCGATGCGCTCCGCGCCCCGGAGGCGGTCGCGCTGCTTGGGCGCCCCGGTCCCGCCCGCGCGCCAGCCGACCAGGAGTTCCGGCATGCCGTAGGTCCAGGTCCCGGGGTGCTCGCCGCCGTAGTAGTCGGCCCAGTCTTGGGGATCTTCGAGGCGGTGGTCCGCGCCCAGGTCCACCAGGATCGAATCGGGGCTGGCTTGCTCCAAGGCGGCGGCCAACTCCCCGGACTTGCCGTGCGGCAGGGCGAGCACAATGACGTGGTGCCCGGCCAGGACCTCCGGGGTGGTGTCCGCAAGCACGCGCTCCCCCAAAGCGGCGATGTGCGGATGATGCCGGCGCAGCGTTTGGCCCGTGCTGGAGTGGGCCGTCACCGCGCCGACCCGCGCCTTCGGATGGGCCGCCAACAAGCGCAGGGTCTCGCCGCCGGCATAGCCGGAGGCCCCCGCAACCGCCACACTGAAACTCATGCGCCCCAGCCTACCGCATGATTATGCGCTCCACCGCAATTCCATGCACCCGCAGAAATGGGGACGGTACCTGTTTCCGGCGAGCCGGAAACAGGTACCGTCCCCATTTTGGGTCGACTCACGCCAGGCGGCGGATGCGCCGGAGCGTTGCCGAACCCGGCGTGACGCGGCCATTCACCCAAGTCGAAAGACGGGTGCGGGAGGTGCCCAGACGCCTGGCAAACTCGGTTTGGGTCAACCCGGAACCGGCCACCAGGGCCCGGATATCGGCGGCGACCGCCTGGGCGTCCTCCCGGTCCGCCTGGGCGCGGGCCTTCTTCAAGATCTCGGCCAGCAACACCGCGGCCGGGCTCGCGTCCACATAGCGAAGGACGTCGGCCAAGTTCGCGGCGGCCGCCCCGTACGGCTCTGCGCGAACCGCGTTGGCGACCCGCGCCCAGTCCGCCAGATAGCCGCGCTCGATCGCCGCCCGGAAGCCCTCTTGCGGCCAGGTCTCCACCGGATCCAGCGGAGACGCGTCCACATTCCTGAACGCCAGCCGGGTCATCGGGCCATTTCCTCGGCCAGATTGATCTGCCACATCGGCAATCGTATCAATTGTGATACGCAGCCTTGAATTGCCCCAGTGGCGCTGTGGGGCTGCAAACGTACCTGCGTCTTCTCGGATACGAGGGTGGCGAGGGCTCGTCGAGTGGCCGACCCTGCCACCACGGCTCTGCCTTCGACCGGCCGTCAGACTTGGGTGGCAAGCTTGACCCGTCGAATCTGTGGTGCGCGAAAGGTTGCTTGTGAAGAAGACCAGCATCGAATGGACCGAACTGTCCTGGAACCCGGTGACCGGCTGTGACCGCATCTCCGCTGGCTGCGACAACTGCTACGCATTGGCCATGGCCCGGCGGCTCAAAGCGATGGGCACTCCCCAGTACCAAACCGATGGCAACCCGCGCACATCGGGGCCGGGCTTCGGCGTGGCCATGCACCCCGAATCGTTGAGCCAGCCCCACACCTGGACCGGTCACAGGACGGTGTTCGTGAACTCAATGAGCGACCTGTTCCACGCCAAGGTGACCACTGAGTTCATACTCGAGGTCGTGGAGGTGATCCGCGAGACGCCCCAGCACACCTACCAGGTCTTGACCAAGCGCCCTATACGAGCTCGTCGGCTCAGTGCCAGCGTCGAGTGGCCGGACAATCTGTGGCTGGGAGTGTCGGTGGAGAATATGGGGGCCAGCCGCCGTGTGAGCGAGTTGCGCGTCATCCCGGCCGCCGTCAAATTCTTGTCCTGCGAACCGCTGCTCGGCGACCTCTCAACGCTCAACCTCGCCGGTATCGACTGGGTGATCGCCGGAGGCGAGTCCGGCCCGCGCTGCCGGCCCATGCACATCGACTGGGCGCGCGGCATCAGGGACAACTGCCTTCAAGCGAACGTACCGTTCTTCTTCAAGCAGTGGGGCGGGCGGGCGCCCAAGGTCCGGGGACGTGAACTCGACGGCCGCACCTGGGACGAGAAACCATTGTTGACCGGCACCGGATGACTCACCGGGAATACAACCGGCGCTGAAGCCGCTTGTCGGCCCGAACCAACCGGATTTCGCCGCGTTTTAGCAAGGCGGCGACGGCGCTGCGCGCTTGCTTTTCGCGCGCGATTCCGAGGACGTCGGCGAAGACCTCGGCCACATGGTCAACCAGCCGGAACTTTTGGCCTGTGGCCGCGATCCTTCGGATGTTTGCCTCCACTGCGGCCGCCGATTCGGCCTGCTGACGTAGCGCGTCGCGTTTGAGTTGCGCCCTGAGGGTGGCGCCTTCGAGCGTGACTCCGGCCCCGTTGAAAAGGTCGGGCTGCGACCGGTCCGGCTCGCGCGCCATCGCCTCGACCCATTCCGGCCAGGCCGCGCCGAGGCAATCGGCGAAGCTCCACAGCCCTTCCGTGTGCCTGGTCAGGAAAATCAGGTGGTAAATGGGCTGGTGGTCAATGCGTTTGCGCACCGGCACGACGATCCCGTCCATGCTGGTGGCAGACGCCAGACGCCGGGCATATTCGTTGGCGACCGCTTGGGCTATGGCTTCGAAACTCTCAGCCGCATCCCTGGGACGCAATCGCGCCGCAATGTCCCGCCACCATGGGCCGCCGCACACGCCGTCGAGGCGCGCTGCCCCTTCTTGGTCGCTGGAGTGCTTCAGAACCTGTCCCGCCGCTCTGCGCACAAGGCCGTCCGAGAAATTGAGGAAGCCCTCGGTCGGCGGGAACTTGGCGGCTCTCGGGCCGGTCAGCGTGTCGCGCACGTAGTCAAATGGCATTAGCGCGCCACAGGGGTCGAGGAACAAGAACAGCGCAGCGCCCTTCGACCCGGCGATGATGGGCGGCAACTCGTCTTCGATGCGGCCCTTGCGGTCCTGCACCTGGATGCCGTTTTGCCTGAAAAGGGCCGCCGTCTCGCTGAGTCGCTTGTAGTTGGTGGCATTGCTCTCGACCAGGTAGATGTCCACCTGCGTCAGGCTGCCCGTGTCCCGCGCCGCTTGCAGCATCAGCTTCGCCGAACCAGGACCCGCGCCAGAATCGCCTGTGCCAGCGTAGCCGTCAACGAGGAGCACTCGGGGGCTCCGGGAACCGGTCTTGGCGATGAAGCGGGGAAGGTATTGTCGCAAGATCGCGTGTTTGAACATTGATTGCGCGTGCTTCTCATCCAGCAGCCCTGCGCTGGTTCCCGTCGCCATGTGCCAATCATTCCAGCGGGGTCTGACACCCGTCTGAGTTGAAGTGGATAGAAGCGGCGGGTGGGACTAGGCGCCCGGAGGGCGGACGAACGGGAAAGTCAGCGTGTCGCGGATGGTGGTGCCCGTCAAGGTCATGACCACGCGGTCCACGCCCAGGCCCAGGCCGCCCATGGGCACCAGGCCGAAGTCCAGGGCGTTCAAGAAGTCCTCGTCGATCTCCATCGCCTCCGGGTCGCCGGCGGCCGCCTTGGCGGATTGGGCGGTCAGCCGCTGGCGCTCGTCCACCGGGTCCGTCAACTCCGAATACGCGGTGCCTACCTCCGTGCCGAACGCCACCAGGTCCCAACGCTCCGCCAAACCGGGCTGGGAACGGTGCTTCCGGGTCAACGGCGAGGTCTCGACGGGGAAGTCCTTGTAGAACGTCGGCTCGAAGGTCTGGCCCTCCACCAACGCGTCGTACAGCTCCGCCACGACCTCCCCCGCGGTCCACTCGTCGCGGAACGCGACTCCCGCGCCCGCGGCCAGCGGGCGGAGCTCGCCCAGCCCCGTGGCCGCCGTGACGGGCGCCCCCAAAGCCTTGGAGACGGCATCGTGCACCGAAACGACCGGCCAATCCCCCGCCAAGGAGACTTGGCGCCCGTCCGGAGCCACGGCCACCGGCTCGCCGTGCACCGCCAGCGCCGCCGCGCGGATCAAGTCCTGGGTCAGCAACCGCATGCCCTCGTAGTCGGAGTACGCCTGGTAGGCCTCCAACGACGTGAACTCCGGATTGTGTTTGCGGTCCACGCCCTCGTTGCGGAAGTTCTTGCCCAGTTCGAAGACGCGTTCCACGCCGCCCACGGCCAGCCGCTTGAGGTACAACTCCGGCGCGATCCTCAAGTAAAGGTCCATGTCATAGGCGTTGATGTGGGTCCTGAACGGGCGCGCGTTGGCGCCCCCGTGGACTGGCTGGAGGATGGGCGTCTCCACCTCGATGAAGCCCCGTTCCCCGAGCGCGGAGCGCAAAGCCGCCGTCGCGGCCGACCGCGCGTAGATCAACTCCATCGCCCGGTTGTTGGTCGCCAACACCAGGTGCGGCGCCCGCGCCAACGCCGGGGTGGGCTTGGGCGCGGCGTTTTCCAGGCGCCGCTTCGACGGCGGGTGCGCCACCGATTTGGCGGCCATGGCCCAACTGGTGGCTTCGAGGCTCAGTTCCCCGGTGCGGGTGAGCGTCAGGGAGCCCGTGACCGAGACCACGTCGCCAAGCTGCGCGTGCCGTTTGAACAGGTCGAAGCCCGCCAGCGTGCCCCGCCCGGCCAACACCTGAAGTTCGACCACGCCTTCCCGCAAGTCCGCGAAGACCACCCCGCCGTGGTCCCGTTTGCGCAGGATGCGCCCCACCACGGAGAATTCCGCCGCCGATGCCGTCCGGTCGCCCGCCGCCACGCCGTCCGAACGTTGGAGGGCCTCCCGCAGCGACATGGTGCGCGGGACCGCCACCGGGTTCGGCTCCACGCCCGCCGCCGCCAACTCGTCCCGGTGCTTGAGGCGGGCGGCCACCACCCTGTCGGGGGCCGGCTCGCGTGTCGGCGCGGCCAGTTCGGCGCGGTCCAACTCCGCGACGGCGGCCACCAGCGCCGGGTCGCTGGGACCGCCCAGGCCGCCTCCGCCGCCCGGCAGGAGGTCCGCGGGCGAGCGGTCCGGCAAGAAGCCCTCCGCCCGGCCGATCGCCACGATCACCTCCGCCAGGGACGCCCCGTGGTCGAAGCAGATCATGCGGGGCTGCCAATCCGGCAGGTACTTCTCATTCGACCGGTAAAGCCCGTCGATCTGCCACCAGCGCGAGGCCACCAGCAACAACCGGCGCACCAGCCGCGCCATGGGGTAGGCCCCCACCTGGGCGCCGTCCACCAAGAACCGCCGCAGCACCGCGAAGTTAAGGGAGACGCGCTCAATCCCGCTGTCCCGCGCCGCCTCCACCAAGGCGGTCACCATCAACTCGGTGGTGCCGCCGTGCGCCCTCGGATCGTGGCGCATCACGTCCAGCGAGGCACCGCGCCGCCCCCAGGGCGCGAACGTCAGCAGCGCCCTGACCTGCCCGGTCGAGTCATGCGCTGTGACGATCAGGTCGCGCCCGTCGCTCGGGTCGCCGACCCGCCCCGACGTCATGGAAAAACCGCGCTCGTCGCCCCGGCGCCAGAACTCCGCGTCCCGGGCGAGGGTCGCCAACTCCTCGGCCGGAATGTCCTGCTGGCGCCGGACCCGCGTCGTATAGCCGGCGCGGCGCGCCCGCCTGGCCGCCTCCGCCACCGGCCGCAGCCTGGGGTCGCGGAGCGAGAAGTGGTCGGGGCGGATGATGGCCTCGTCGCCGAGTTCCAGCGAGCGCAGCCCCGCCGCCTGCCAGGCCCGCCCGCCCCGCCGGGTGGCGGAGACCACCGCAGGCGTCCAGCCGTGCCGCCTGGCCAGGTCGATCCAGCGTCCGATGGCGTCCCCCCAGGACGCCCTGTCCCCCACCGGGTCCGAACTGGCCAGCAAGACGCCGCCGATCACGCGGCCCACCACCGCTGCCTGGCCGTCCGCCGAGAAAACGGCCGACTTGTCGCCGCGCAGGTTGTAATAGCCCAGCGAGTCTTGCTCGCCGTACCGCCAGAGCAGCCGGCGCAACGCCAGCTCTTGCGCGTCGGTGATGGCGGTCAGGCGCCGGTCGGAGCGGGTGAACACGATCAGCGCGGCCAGCACGGCGAGCATGCCCAGCGCCGAGGTGGAGCGGATGACCCACCACGGCGCCACCGCGTCCGTCATAGCCGGGTGGAACTCCGGCCGTCCGCCAATCCCCGAGCCGGTGATGATCTCCTCCGGGCCCTGCCCCAGGGTGACGTTCACCGCCCACCAGGCTTTGAGGGCCAGCGAATCCGCCTTCGAGCCGATGGCGGCGGCCCAGGCGAACGCCCACGCGGCCGCCAGGGCCAGGCCGGCCGCCAAAGTGGCGACGGCCTTGACGGCCGCCCCTTTGGACACCAGCGCGCCGAAGGCTTTGCGTTGCGCCACCAACCACCCGGATACGGCGGCGGCCACGACCACGCTGACACCCACCCGCACCGGCACGGCGGCCACCCCCAAGCGGATGACCAGGCTGGGGTAGACCAGGCCGTGCCAGTCGAACCCGGCCGCCCACGCCGCCACGAGGACGCCCGCGTAGATCACCGCCGGGGCCTGGATCACCAGGATGACCGTCCACATGGCCGCGCGCTTGCGGTGCCGGATGGCCACGGCCAGCACCAACAGCGCGGCGAAGTTGAAGAAGGAGGGGTTGCCGGGCAGGTTGAGGGCGTCCAGCACCGTCCAAACCGCGCGGTAGGCGTGCGGGAAGAGGCGGCGGGTGGGCCCCGCGATCAGCGCCCATACGGCCGCGAAACCCAGAATGCGGGCGGCCCAGACCGGCGTGCGGTTGGCACGCCAGTCGCGGGCCTCGGTTGTCTCCCGCTTGGCCATGGCGGTTCCTTTCCCCCGATGCGTGCGCCCTATGGGTGCGGGGGCGCCGCTAAGGCCATTGTGCCGCACCGGAGCCTGAGGCGGGCGGGACCGCAGGTGGACCGACCACCGCGCGGCGGCCAGGGTGGCCGGCCTACGGGGCCAGGAGCGTGGTGAATAACCACGCTCCGACCGTGTTGACGAGGGGCGGCGGAACGCTGACCAGCGGAAACTCCCCACCTTCGGTGTGGGCCCAAGCAGGAAAACACCGTTTCGGTCCTAGGAGGCCGGTTTTTCACCGGCCTCCTAGGACCCGGTAGAGACCCGCCGCCACCAGGAACAACGGGTACAGGAAATAGAAGAGGTATTTCTCCCAGTTGTGGCCAAGGCCTTGGCGGCCGTTGCCGAAGTGCAAGACCACCAGTCCGGCGGCGGGGGTGATCCCGCCCAGCACGCCGATGGCCGCGCCCGTGAACATCATGGTGTTGCGCCGCTCCGCGAGCAGCCGGAACACCAGGGCGAACGCCAAGACCAAGAGGCCCGTCGGCATCAGGCCCAGGCGCAGGCCCACGTTGAACAGCAACAGCCAGAGCGCCCCCGCGACGCCGAGCACGGCCCACAACGCCCCGCGCGCGAGGCGCGAAGTGGCCTGGAACCGGCCCGCGCCGGCGCCCATAGCCAGCACCGCCAGGGCGGCGAGCAGGGCCCACACCGGGTTCTGCGACGACATGTCCCACGCCCGGCCGCTGGTGGCCAGGTCGTAGGGCACCTCGCTGACGGCGGCCAGCGCCGCCAACCGCAGCGCGTAGAGGCCGACCGAGCGGGTGCGGGAGAAACCCTGGCAGACGAACCAGGCGTAGATCGGGATGGCCGCCCAGGAGGCGGCCTCCAACAGGATCGCCGCGCTCAGGCGGCCAACCCCGACCTGCGCCAAGTCCGCCGGCATGCCCTTTTGGACCACTGCCGTTCCGACCATCGAGGCGGCGAGCAGCGTCAAGCCGATGACCTTGAGTTGCCGGTCGGTCAGCCCGCGCGCCTTGGCGCCGCTTGTCGCCTGATCCATCCTCTGGGACCGCCGCTCGCGGCCCTCAGCCCTTGACGGCCCCGGACATGGAGGTCTGGTAGAACCGCTGCATCAGCACGAACAGGATGGCGATCGGCAACGACACGCAGACTGCCCCCGCCGCGAAGCGGGCGAACCACGTGCCGATGTACTCGCGCTGGAGCATCTGCCACAGGCCCAGCGACACGGTGTAGTTCTCCTGGGTGCGGCAGATGGCCTTGGCCAACACGAAGTCCAGCCAGGGGACCATGAAGCCGACAATGGCCTGGTAGACGATCATCGGCTTGGTGATCGGCAGGATGATCTTGGTGAAGACCTGCCAGCCGGTGCAGCCGTCCAGGATGGCGGCCTCGTCCAGCGAGAAGGGGATGGTGTCCATGAACCCCTTCATGACGTAGAACGTGGCCCCGGACCCGCCCGCGTACACAATGATCAACGCGACCGTGGTCCCCGTCGTGGAGGACGTCAGCCCCATGGCCTTCAGGATGAAGTAGATCGCCACGACGGACATGATCCCGGGGAACATGCCCAGGATCAGCGCGCCGTTCATGAAGGGCTTGCGCATGCGGAAACGCAGCCGGCTCATGCAGTACGCCACCGACAGCACGAAGAACACGCTGATCACGCACACCACGATCGCGATGATCAGCGTGCGCAGGAACATCTGGCCGAAGTTCATGACCTCGGTCTCCGTGAACAACTGGATGTAGTTGTCGAACGTGTACTCCGTCGGGAAGAACGTGGTGGTGTAAGGCTTCGTGTTGGCGTTGAAGCTCTCCATGAACACCCACGCCACCGGGACGAGCCACGCCACCGCCATGACCGCCAAGAAGAGGTGGCTGGCCACGTCGCTGACGATCCGCCGGGTCCTCAGGCCCGCGCCGTGGCGCTCCTCGGGCTCCAAGCCGGGGCTTTCCAGGTCGATAACTGTCGCGCTCATCAGCGGAATCCCTCCTCGTTCTTGTACGACCCGCTGCTGCGGTAGGTGACCAGCGCGACCACCGCCAGCACCACAAAGGTGAAGATGCCGATCACGGCGCCAACGTTGTAATTGCCCTTGTCGACCGTCAGCTTGTACAGCCAGGTGATCAACAAGTCCGTCTTGCCCGCCGAATCGCCCACAGGCGTCGGCGCGCCGTTCGACAGCAGGTAGATGACGTTGAAGTTGTTGACGTTGGACGTGAACGTGGTGATCAGGTACGGGGTCATGACGAAGAAGATGTACGGCATGGTCACGTAGATGTAGCGCTCCCACCAGTTCGCGCCGTCAATCTTGGCCGCCTCATGCGTCTCGGCCGGAATGTTCTGCAGGATGCCCGTCACCTGCATGATGGTGTAGGGAATGCCGATCCACAGGTTGACCACGATCACGGTGACCCGCGCCCAGGTGGCGTTGGTGAAGAACGGGAGCGACTCGTCGATCCAGCCCCAGTTCCGCAGCATTTGGTTGACTATGCCCTCTTGCTGCAGCATCTGGTTGATCGCCAGCAGGGACACGAACTGCGGCACCGCGATCGACATGGAGAAGCAGACCCGCCAGAAGCTCTTGAGCCTGGTCCCCACCCGCAAAATGATCATCGCCATGAACATGCCGAGGAAGAAGTTCAAGAAGGTGGCGAAAAACGCCCAGACCAAGGTCCAGATCAGCACGGAGACGAACAGCTTGGCGTTGACGCCAATGTCCCCGGACCCCTGGCTTGAGAGCACCACGGAGAAGTTCTTCAAGCCCACCCAGTTGAAGGCGGGCGTGTGGTTCTGGTCGAAGCTGGTGAACGCCATCGAGATCATGAAGACCAGCGGCAGGACCGTGAAGACCAGCAAACCCAGAGTCGGCAACGTCATCAAAGTGCCGTACAGGCGCTTGTCTGCGAGCGACTTCAGGTCCTGGCCGAACGAGGGCGCCTTGCCCTTCTCGCGGACCAGCACCTCGGCCTTGTAAGCGCTGCGGACCGCGAACGACCACAGGACAATGAAGAGCAGCACGATCAGGGCCCAGGCGATTCCGTAAAGCAGTACCTGCACGGAATTGGTGGGGTTGAGGACAACGTAATTGCCGTCCGCGTCCCAGTCCTGGGTGCCTTTCGTGATGGGGCCCAACTCGCCCAGGCCCTTCAAGCTGCCTATCCCAGAGGTAATGAGCAGCCAGACGAACACCGCCTCCGCCGCCAGGAAGATCAGGCCCTTCACGACCTGGCCGCGAACCATGTTGCCCAGACCCATCACCAGAGCGCTCGCTTTTGTGAACGCGTCCCCGCGCCTAAAGGCGGCGCCCAGGGAATAAGGTGACGGCGGGACTCGAGCCGGGGCTTTCCGTCCCGGTTTGCTCCTGGGGCGCTTTTCCGCGCCGACCGGAGCCGTCGTTTGTGTCACTGGTTATCCACCTTCTTCGACAAGAAAGAAATACGGGAGGTGACCTAAGGGGGACGACATGAGGGCCGCGGCAGGGGCCACCGCCCCGGCCGCGGCCTTCATTCAACTCCAAGGGTCCACACTACCCCTCATGAGTCAGCGAGTTGGCTGCTAGCTGCCCGCATTCAGGGAAGAATTCCAGGCTTCCGTCTGCTCGGCCGCGTTGGCGGCGGTGACCTCCTTGGAAACCAGCGCCTTGCCGAAGTTTTCCGTGGGCGTCCAGAAATTGCCCATCGCCGGAACGGTCGGCTGGAACACCGATGTGGCGGCCACCGTGTCGATCTGGGCGAGCGCCACCGGGTCCGCCGCGACGGCGGAATCAGAGGCCAGCGACTTGTCCGTGGGGATGATCCCGCGCATGTCGTAGTGGGCCTTTTGAGCCTCCGTCGAGCCGAGGAAAGCCGCGAACGCCGCAGCGGCCTGCGCGTTCTTGGCGTTCGGGTTGAAAGCGATCGCCTTGGAGCCCGCGAAGGACTTCATCTGGACCTGCTGGCCGCCCAAGGTGAACGTCGGCAATTGGGCTGCCCCGAAATTGTCGCCCAAAGCCTCTTGGACCGCCGCGCCGTCCCACGAGCCGGAGAAATAGGCGTTGATGGTCTTGTTCTGGATCCCCGCCAGGCCCGCGCCATTCGAGTCGACCACGAAGTTGGGGTTGGCCACCAGCCCCACCAGGTAGGCGGTCACATCCGCCGCCTTGGCGCCCGAGAAATCGACTCCGGCCGCCTCATCGGTGCCCTCCGGGCCGTACAGCGTGCAGCCGTTCCCAATGTAGAACGAGGGCAGGTACCAGGCGGTGTCCAGCGGGAAGGCGACCTTGCCCTTGGCCAGCATGGCGTCCAGGCTCTTGACGTCCTCCTCCGTGAAGACCGACTTGTCGTAGTACATGAACCAGGTGTTGGCCGTGAACGGGACGCCGTAGACCTTGCCGTCCGCGCCCGTCACAGATGTGATCATGATGTCTTCGTTTTGCTCTTGCACCTGGGACAGGACGTTCGCCGGAACCACGCCGATCGCGCTCGCCTCAACCAGGTTGCCAAGCTGGTCGTTGGCGAACATGTACACGTCGGCCGCAGCGGACGTGTCCTGCTTTACGGTGGTGGCGGCGTCGCCTTCCGACACCACGGAGTTCTTCCAGGTGATCTTCCATTCAGGATGCGCCTTTTCGAACGCCGCCTCTTGGGTCTGGAGCCATGACGAGGCGTTAGCCTGGTCTTCTTTTGGCCCCCACACGCTCAGGGTCACTTCGCCGGTCGACCCTGAGCCATTGTCGTTGTCTTTTGAATCGTCGCCGCAGGCCGCCAGGCCGGCGGTCAGGCCCAGTGCCAAGACGGCCAGGACTGTAACACGCTTCATTTATTCGCCTCCATATTGTTATGACTCCCGCGAGCGCACCGAGGGCGTCCGCGACATCGGTTGTCAAGGAGCAACGCTAGTGGCGGAAACACAGCGGAAACAAAAACGCGTGAGTAGCCTCACATCCTGGACGGTGGTCGGGAGCCCGTTTCGATCCCCTTGTTGCGCGGCCAGCCGATGCGCTGAACTGGCCTTTTTTTGGTGCTTTGGCTCCCGCTTGAGGAGTCCTTGGGCCAATAACGTTATAAAGTTGTAACGCGCGGCAGCGCCCCGGCCCGCGCCCGGCGGCCGAATTGCGGATCGGGCCCCAAAAACGGGGGGCGACCAGGCGGCATCGTGCGCCGGATTTGTATCAATTCCGTAACGATTTGCGGCTACGCTACCCAAGGGCGCGGCGCCGCGCCCTTGCGGCCAATCCCCCAACCTGGAGGCTCCCCATGGCAAAACCGGCTTCGCACAAAGAAGCGACCACACCCTCAGCCCAGCACGGCGGAAACGCTTTTTCCTCCGCCTATGGCTTCATCATCACAACGATCGGCTTCGCGGTCGGCGTGGGCACCATCTGGCGCTTCCCCTACATGCTGGGAGAGAACGGCGGGTCGCTCTATCTGATCACCTACCTGGTCATCATCGCGGTCATCTGCGTGCCGCTGCTCGCGGCGGAAATGGTGATCGGGTTCAAAGGGCAAGGCTCGGCGGTCAAGGCGTACCAGGCGCTGGAGCCCCGCCGCCAGCCCTGGCACCTGGCCGGTTGGCTCCACCTGGCGACCGCCCTGATGCTGATCGGGTACATCACGCCGATCTTCGGCTGGATCCTCAAGTACATCGTGGCGACCCCGCTGGGCGAGTTGAAAGGCCTGGACGCCGAGGGCACGCAGGCCTATTTCAACGACCTGGTTGGCCACCCGTGGGAGGTGGCGGCGTTCTGCCTCGCCAATCTGGCGATCAACGCCCTGGTGGTGGTCGGCGGCGTCAAGCGCGGCGTCGAAATGCTCTCGAAGGTGCTGCTGCCGCTCTTGGCCGTCGTGATGGTGGGGCTAATCATCTTCGGGCTCACCCTGCCGGGCGGCGGCGAGGGGCTGACCTTCCTGCTCAAGCCGGACTTCTCGGAATTTGGGCTGGGCACCGTCCAATCGGCGCTGGGGCAGTCCTTCTTCGCGGTCGGGATCGCCATGCTGGCGTCCATGATGTTCGGCTCCTATGTCAAGAACCCGCGCGAGAAGATCGCGCGGGCCTCCGTCATGGTGTGCTCCTCGCTGGTGGTGGCCGGGCTGTTGGCCGGCTTCATGATCTTCCCCGTGCTGTTCTCCGCCGGCTTGGCGCCGGAGGCCGGCCCCGGTTTGGTCTTCATGACCCTGCCGAACGCCTTCAACCAGATCCCCTTCGGCACGGCCTTCGGCACGCTGTTCTACGTGGGCTTCTACTTCGCCGCCCTGACCTCCATGGCCGGGGTGATCGAGGCCTGCGTCGGCATGATGATGGACCAGTTCAACCTCAAACGCGGCGTGTCGCTGGTGATCACCCTGGCGATCCAGAACGTGGTGGCGCTTGTCGCCGTTTTCTCCTTCGACCCGATGTTCGACGTCTTCGACTCGCTGGCCAACAACTACCTCTTGCCGATCGGCGCGTTCATCATCGCGGTGTTCGTGGGCTGGATTTGGGGCGCCGACAAGTTCGTGGCGGCCTGCAACGTCAAATCGGCCTTCGCCAAGGTCTGGCTGAAAGTGGCGATCAAGTACCTGTGCCCGATCGCCGTGCTGGTGATCTTCGTCAGCGCGTTCTTCTAGCCGGACACGCCGCCGGAGGTGGTGTGCGCCGACCGCAACCGGGAGAAGAAGCCCAAGCCGACCTGGCGCCCGGTCCTCGGGCTTTGCCAGGTGGCCGGCACGGCATCGTGATCCTGGCCGTCCTCCGTGGCCGTGACGATCGCGTTCAGGTACTCCCCCAGCAGTGGGCCGTACTTGAACGAGTTCCCCGAGGTCCCAATGCCCACGTAGAACCCCTCGGCGGCTGTCTTGTCGAGGATCGGCGTCCAGTCCGAGGCCACGTCGTAGACGCCAACCACGCCGCTCGGCCGGGGCGGGATGGCGATGTCCGGGAACCGCCGCGCGGCGCGCGTGACCTGTGCGTCGAACAGGGCCTGGGTCCGGTTCATGTCGACCTGGTCGACCGGGCCGTCCACCCAGTCGAACCCGTCGCACTCCGGTTCCGCGCCGCCCACGATCAGCGACCCGCTCGGCTCGGGGCGCAGGTAGTAGCCCAGGTCCTCGTCCACCACGACCGGCCCCAGCTGGCCGCCTTGGTTGTAGGAGGGCGGCGCGGCGACCGCGTGGACCTCTTGGCGCATGGGCCGGGTCGTGATGTTGAACTCCGCGCCCACCCCGGCCAGTTTCAGAAGCTCGGCGGACCACGGGCCGCCCGCGTTGACCACCTCCGGCGCCTCCGCCACCGTCCCGTCGCTCAGGTCGATCCGCCACACGCCGCCACGTTGCCCGATGCCGACCACCCGGGTCTTGTAGCAAGTCCTAGCGCCTTGGCGTTCGGCCGCTTTGGCGAAGTTCTGGGCGGC
Organism: Bifidobacteriaceae bacterium; assembly: GCA_031281585.1. NCBI lineage: Bacteria > Bacillati > Actinomycetota > Actinomycetes > Bifidobacteriales > Bifidobacteriaceae > Bifidobacteriaceae bacterium. The sequence continues at coordinate 14,375 of JAITFE010000047.1, forward strand.
CAGCCGCGGGTCGTCGATGAACCCGGCTTGCGGGGTCAGCATGGCGCCAAGCTCTCCGGTGGGGTCCGCCCAGAACTCCTCCGTGTCGATTCGCTTGGGCGGATAGAAGCGGCCGTTGTCGATGCTGGGATAGGCGGCCCTGAGGCCGGCCGGGTCGAACTCCTGGTAGTCCACCCCCAACTCTTCGAAGAGCGCCCGCAGATGCTCATGGGTGAAGGAGACGGAATCCATGATCAAGATGCCGATCTGGTGGAACTTCGCCACGTCCTCGCTTGGCGGCGCCTCCAGGTAGTCGCGCAGGTTCTGCCAGACGAACCTCGACTCCCAGGCCGTCGCGGCGGTCTCCAGCTTCGAATACTCGAAGCGGATGACGGCGCTCGAGGCGCTGGTCGAGCCGAAACCGGGCCCCGCGCCCTTGTCGATCAGGACGACCTTGCGCCCGGCTTTGGCCAACTGGTAGGCGGCCGAGGAGCCGACAATGCCGGCCCCGATAACAATGACGTCGCCGGTGAGGGCCATGGCGCGCTCCTGTCCTTCGCGATAGCGGGGTTCCGCCGCATGGCGCGCGGGTCCCCTGGGGGTGGGTCCATCTTGCGTGCAAACCGCAAGCCGCCGGCCCGAACGCCGCGACGGCGGGGCTTTAGCGCGGTCGGTCTTGCGGCATTCAGCATACCCGCGTCAATCCGAGTCAGGCGGCGGCGAGGATGTCCACCACGAAGACGAGGGTCGAGTTCGGAGGGATTGTGCCCATGTCCTGGTCCTTGTAGCCCAGTTCGGGCGGTACTACCAACAAGACGCGGCTGCCCACCGGCACGCCGGTCAGCCCTTGCGCCCAGCCTTGGACCACGCCGGACAGGAAGAAGGCGGTCGGCGCCCCCCGCTCCCAGGAACTGTCAAACTGGGTTCCGTCCCACAGCCAGCCGGCGTAGTTGACGCCCACGGCCTGATCTGCGGCGACGGCGGGGCCGGTCCCCTCAATCAGGCGTTGGCTGACCAGTTCGGCGGGCGGCTCGGCGCCCTCGGGGATGGCGATCGAAGGTTTGCCGTCCTCGCCGAATGAGACTGTGGGCAGGCCTGGCTGGTCCGGGGTGAGGGCTTCGCCTTCGGCGCTTTTGAGCATGGGTTGCGCCTTCTTGATGCTCAACGCCACCAGATAGGTGTCATCCGGGGCGGGGGAAGCCGAACCGTCCGCGTTGGCGGCCGCCTGCCCCGGCGTGGTGAAGCTGAGCACCACCTGGGCCCCGACCTTTTGCCCGTTGATCGCCTCGCGAATGTAGTCGCCGTCGGTCGGCTGCTCGGTGACTATGTAGGCGTCAGGCGGGCCGCCCTCATAGGTCGAGGCCTGCAGCGACCCGTCCAACCCGCCGAAGAGCGCGTAGTCCATGAGCACAAGGTCGCCGGGTTTCACCTCGGCCCCGTCGCCAGCCTTGGCAACCCGTGAGGCGCTGGGTTGGTTCAGGTTGAACGGCTTCGCGAAGTCAAGCGAAGGCGAGTCGCCCTCCACCCATTCCACCGCCGCCAGCGGGTTGGCCGCCGCGGGGCTCCCCGAGCCATCCGGCGTCTTGGCGCCGCCGTCCCCCTCGCCGCTGCACGCCGTGACTGTCAAACCGACGCACACCAACCCCGCCAGCACCATGCGTTTCCTCATGCCGATTCCTCCGTTTCAAGTGACTGAGCCATCCTAGAGGCTGCCTCGGCGGGTTCGGCCGCTCAGTCGTCTCGGTCAAGCAGTTCGTTCACGAACTCCAACACATCCGGCGACAGGGCTTCCGCCAGAATGCGGGCCACATTCTCGCGGTCTCTTTCCCAAGTGCCCGCCTCCTCGGCCGCCTCCCGGAACGCGGCGAGGCTCTCCGGGGATGGGTCCAGCGGCAGGTAGCGCAACCAAACCGCCGCAGCGCCCTCCAGGTCGCCGCGCCGCTTGGCCGCCTCCGCCAACAGGTCGGCCAGGCTGGGGTCAGGTTCGACGTCCGGGCCGGCCGGATTCCTGGAAAGGCGCTCCATCGCCTCGAAGCCGCTGGTCGCCGCCGCTTGCGCGGCGTCCTCAAAGCCCGCCCGGCTCAGCGCGTGCGCCAGGTCCGAATAACTGTCCGGATCATCCGGCTCCACGGTTATCAACTCGCGAATCAGGTCTTCGTCGCGGCCCAGGATGGCGAATTCGCGGTCAATCCAAGCCCCCGCTCGCTGAACGCTCTCGTGGCGTCCGCGCCGACGCCGGGTCTCGGCCGCTTTCGAGCGGAAACGCCCCCAAGCGGACGTGTCCAACGCCCCGTCGTATTCGGCCACGGGCACCAGCATGCCGCCGCCCGGAGCTTCAAAAGTCAGCCAATGCAGCCAGTCGGCCAGCTTCTCCCGCTCCTCGCGGGTCAAGGATTCCGCAAGGCCGGTCGCGGCCTGCTGGTGAAGCATCCCCAACACCTGCGCCCCCACGGCGGGCGCCGCCGCCCCCGGCCCCTCGCTGGCGGACAGTTCGCGGAGGTGAGTCACCCCGGCCTCGATGGCGCGCAGCAATTCGACGCTCGGCGCGTGCGTCGCCCGTGTCGCGATCTCGGTGAGCAGGTCCGTGTTCAGGTCCCAGTCGTCGTCAAAGTCCTCGTCGTCGAAGTAGTCCTCGAAGTCGTCTTCGTCGTCGAGTTCGTCGTCGTCAGGCTCGTCGTCGTCATTGTCGTCATCGTCGTCAAAGTAGGCGAGTGGGTCGAAATCGTCGTCCTTCGCGGTGACGAACGCCTCCACGATCCTTTCCCCCAGGTCGCCCACGTCCAGGGCCTTGACGGTGCCCTCGCGCTCGGCGAACGCGGCGAACTCCGGGACTTGCGCGGCGGCGGCGCGGATGAACTCCGCCAGTTCGTCTGAGGCCGCCCATTTCAGCCAGCCTTCGACTGGACGGGACAGCACTGCCTTCGGGGAGTCGTCGTTACGGGTGTCGTTTTGGTCCATGCTCCAATTGTCGGGGGACGGTTCCAGATCCACCCCGACGCCGCGCCGGGCCCGACGCGGAATCCGCAGCCGGTCAGCGGCCGTCAACTGGGTCGTCTGGGCGACTTCCACGACTTTTAGGCTGTATCACCCGAAGCGGTACTGGACGCCGGCCGCGCCCTCCGGGTAGGTCCACTCCAGCACGTCGGGGCCGCACAGCAGCCAACACGCCCCGCATTCCAGGCAGCCGTCCCGGCCCAATTCGACCCTGCCGTCACCCCCGACGGTGTAAAGGCCCGCCGGGCAGGCCGCCACCGCCAGGAGCAGGCGCGGATCGCCCTCGCTGCCGGGCTTGACCCGGATGTGGAAGGCTTTGCCCTCCCTGAAGACGTTCAGGCCTAACAGCGCCGTGGCCGCGCCAGGCGCCTGTGGCGCCGCCTGGCCGCCGCCCCCGCTCACAGCCGCACCACCTTCGGCAGGTCCCTCACGGCCGCGCGGGCCAGATCGCGTAACGTGAGCGCGCCCGCCAGCGTTTTGAAGATCCTTGGCTTGGGACCCGGCGGCATCCGGTACAGGGCGCCCAGAACCGAGGTCGCCAACTCCGGGTAGTAGGCGAAGAACCGGTCGTGGTCCAAGGCGCGCGCCACTTTGCGGTGCTCTTTGAAGTCCGCCATGACGAAGCTGTCCCGCAAGAGGCGCTCGTAGAGGCCCAAGGACGCGGCGCCGTAGTCGCCCCGCTCGGATGCCGCGACCGCCGTTCGCGCCGCCAGATGCCCGCTCATCAGGGCGTATTCCATGCCGCGCACCGTGATGCCCGCGTTGATGGAGAAGCCGGCCGCGTCCCCCGCCACCAGGATCCCCTCCCCGCTCAGGCGCGACAACGCGTCGTAGCCGCCCTCGGGGATGAGGTGCGCCGAGTATTCCACCGCCTGGCCGCCGTCGATCAGCCGGGCCACCTCCGGGCGGGCCTTGAAACGCTCGAGCAGCTCCCAAGGCGCGGTCTTCGGCTCGCGTTCCGCGAGGGCCGTCAAACCCACCACCAATCCAAGGCTGATGCTTTCCTTGTTGGTGTACAGGAAGCCCCCGCCGAACTTGCCCTGGGTCGGGTCCCCCATGAACAGTCGCGCCACCCCGGCGCCCGGCGCAAGGTTGAACCGGCTTTCGATCGCCTCGGCGGGAAGCTCTATCACCTGCTTCACCCCCAGGGCGAATTGCCCGGGCGGCATGGGGCCGCGCAGCCCCGCCTCGCGGGCCGTGAACGACAGCACCCCGTCGCAGCAGATGACCACGTTGGCGCGCAACTCTTCGCCGCCGGCCTCCACCCCGTCGACCTTCCCGCCCGCCCAGATCAGGCGCTCGACTTTCTGCTTGGTCGCCACCACCGCGCCGCGACTTTCCGCCCGCCTGGCCAAGTGCCGGTCGAGCTTCGCGCGGCTAACCGAGTAGCTCTGGTGGGGTTCCGCCTCGATCTGCGGGTCGCACAGGCGCGCCAACAAGCTTGACCCGCCGCTCATCACGCACAGTTCCTCCTGGGTGATGGGGCGCTCGAACGGCGCGCCGTCCAGCAGGTCGCCCAACGCTTCCCGGATTGGCGACACGTACAGCCGCCCGCCCGTGACGTTCTTGGCCCCGCAGTAGTCCCCGCGCTCCAACACCAAGGCCTCGCGGCCGGCCGCCGCCAGGGTGTGCGCGGCCGCCAACCCGGCCAACCCGCCGCCCACAATGATCGCGTCGAATCGATCCTCTGCCATCGCCAGCCTCCGACCTTTCCTAGCCGCGCAACAGTTGGCCGGCCACCACCAGGCGCTGAATCTGGGCGGTGCCCTCGTAGATCTGCGTGATTTTGGCGTCTCGCATGAGCTTCTCAACCGGGTAGTCGCGGCTGTAGCCGTAGCCGCCAAAGACCTGGACGGCATCCGTCGTGACGCTCATCGCGGTGTCCCCGGCGAAGGTCTTGGCCATGGCCGCCTCTTTGGTGCTCGGCAAGCCCGCGTCCTGCAACCAGGCGGCGCGCCGGGTCAGCCACCGGGCGGCCTCGGTCTTGATGGCCATGTCCGCCAGCATGAATTGGACGCCCTGGTTCGCCGCGATCGGCTTGCCGAACTGTTTGCGTTCGCCGGCGTAGACGACAGCCAGGTCGAGGGCGGCTTGCGCTATCCCGACCGCCTGCGCCGCCACCACCGGCCGCGACAGATCCAGCGTCTTCATGGCGATTTTGAACCCGTCGCCCTCGCCGCCCAACAAGTGGTCGGCGGGCACCCGCACGTCGGTGAAAACCACGTCGGTGGTGCTGGTGGCGCGGATCCCCATCTTGTCCTCTTTGGCCCCGATTTGGACGCCCTCGCGGTCCCGTTCCACCATGAACGCCGTCAGCCCCTTCAACCCCAGGGCGCGGTCCACCGTGGCGAAAACCGTGTAGACGCCCGCCACGCCGCCGTTGGTGACGAACCGCTTGGTGCCGTTCAGCACCCATTCGTCGCCGTCCCGCACCGCCGTGGTGGCCACCGCGCCCGCGTCTGACCCGGCGCCCGGCTCCGTCAGGCAGAACGCGGCCAGTTTCCCGCCCAGGATCAAGTCCGCGAAGTACCGCTTTTGCTCTTCGTTCCCCGCGATCAGCACCGGATAGCTGGCCGGGTTGCAGGCCAGGAGGGTGCCGGTGATGCCGGTGCAGGCCTTCGAGATCTCCTCCACCAGGATGACGCTCAGCACGTGCGAGACGCCCGGCCCGCCGTATTCGGCGGGGATGGCCAGCGCGTGGAGGCCCAGTTCGATCCCCCGGTTGACCGCCTCCCAGCAGACCTCGCCCGCGCGGTCGGCCCCCTTCGCGGCCGGGGCCACGTGCTTCTCGGCGTACTCCCGCACGGCCTTGAGGATCAGTTGCTCTTCCTTGTTCAAGCTCATGTCATACATTTGGTTTTCCTCTTCGAGTTTTCCCCTTGGGTTGTGGTGCGCGACTGGGCGAGCCGCGTTCACCCGATCGCGGCCAGCAGTCCCGGCAGCACTTCGCGCACGTCGCCCACCAGCGAATAGTCCGCCATGGCCATGGCCGGCGCCCCTTCGTCCGTGTTCACGGCGATGATCGTCTTGGCGTCCCTGACGCCCGCCCAGAACTGGACCTGCCCCGAGACACCCAACAGGAGGGCCAGCTGCGGCGCGCAGGACTTCCCCGAGATGCCAATCACCCGGTCTTCCCCCAGCCAGCCCCGGTCCGTCGCGAGCGGCTTGGAGCAGCCCACGGCGCCGCCCAGCCGGGTCGCCAACGCCTCCGCCCCGAGCGCCGCCTCCCGCTCGGCGAACCCGCAGCCGACCGCCACCAGGACGTTCGCGGCCGCCACGTCGACTCCGCCCGCCGGTTTCGCCTCCCGGCCGACCACCCGCACGTTCGAACTGGAAGCCGGCAGGTCGATCGGCTCCACCTGCGGTTCGCCCGCGGCCGGGGCCTCCGCGAAGCACCTGGGCGCCACGGCGAAGACCGCCGTCGGCGTGGCCACCACGCACCGCTCCACCACGGCGCCGCCCAGGGCGTCGCGCCGCGCGACCGTTCCGTCCTCCCCCGGCTCAAAACCGGTGACGCCGCTCACCACGCCCGCGCCCAGCTTTTCCCCGACCCGGCCGGCTAGTTCTTTGCCCCGCCGGTCGCCGCCCAGGAGCACGATGCCGCAGTCCAGCTTCCGAGCCGCCGCCGCCACCGCTCCCGCCACGGCGGCGACGTCGCCGATTGAGACCGGGGCCGTCGCCGCGCGAACCCGCGCTCCCCCCAGTTCGTCCGGCTGGCAGCCCTCCCCCAAAGTCAGGGCGTAGACAGGGGCTGACTGGCCGGGACCGGCCGCCGCCACCCCGGCGGCCGCCGTCAGCAGTTCGCGGGCCAGGCCGGCGTTGGCGCTGTACACCAAGATTCCAGGCATGTTGATCGCTCCTTCTCAAATCAGGTTTTCGTCTGCCAGCACCGCCGCCAGGTCGGCCACGCCGCCCAGCCGCTCGCCGCGGCGCCGAACCTCGGGCGCCAGCGCGCTCAAAGTCCGCGTGCCGGGCGGGGGCGGTTCCACGACCAGTTCGGCGGCGTTCAGCGATCGTTTCGGTTTGCGGCCCGCCCGCAGGATGGCCGTGACGGCCGGGATGCGGGGCTCGTTGATCTCCGCCGAGACGGAGACCACCGCGGGCAGGGGGACTGCGACCGTCTCCAACACGTCTTCCAGGCTGCGCACGGCCACGACCTCCCCCTGCTCCAGGCGGAGTTCGCGCGCGAAACCCACTTGCGGCCAACCCAGCAGTTCGGCCACGCGGCCGACCACCTGGCCGCTGTAGCCGTCGCCGCTGCCCTCGCCCATGATCAGCAGCGCCGGCGCCTCGACCGTCTTGACCGCCGCCGCGAGCAGCGCCGCCGTCACACGGGAGTCCGGCGCGCCGACCGGCGTCCCCTCTCCGACCAGCACCAAGACCGCCTCGTCGGCGCCAGCCGCCAACGCCTCCTTGACGGTGTCCTCAAGTTCGGCGTCGCCCACGCCGAGGACGGTCACCTTGTCCCCCTCGGCCTTCAGGGCCACCGCGGCCTCGAGGGCGTTCTTGTCCAAGTCGCCGAAGGTCTTGGGCGCCCCCTCCAGTACCGGCCGCCGCTCGCGCAAGCGAAGCTGGCGCAGGTCCGGCGTCTGCTTCATCGCCACCAGGATGTTCATCGCGTTTCCCCTTCCCGGTCTTTCACTGATAGGCCGCGATGATCGAGTTGGCCACGATCACCTTTTGGATGTGCGCCGGCCCTTCGATCTGCGGGAACATGACCGCCTCGCGGTACCGCCGGGCGATCGGGTAGTCCTCCATCAGGCCGTAGCACCCGTGCATGTCCAGCGCCGTGTTGACGATCTCGCGGGCGGTGCCGGTGACGAAATCCTTGGTGGCGGCGCACTCGCGGGCGAAGACGGCGGGGTTCTTCTTGGCCGCCCAGTTCGCGTCCGTCGCGGTCTTGTAGAGCATCAGGCGGATAGCCGTGAGCTTCTCGTAAATGTCCGCCAGCATCAGCTGCAGCGCCTGGAACTTCGCCAAAATGGGGGTCCCCCGGTGCAGCTTCGACATGCAGTACGCCAGCGCGTCGTCATACGCCCCCTGGGCCAGCCCAAGGCTGTACGCGGCCATGCCCAGTTTGCCGAAGCCGATCCCGGCCAGGAGCTGCTTGTAGCCGTCGCCGATCTGGCCCATCAGGTTGGCGGCCGGCACCCGGTAGTCCTCGAAATACAGGTCCAGCAGTTGCCCGCCGTGCATGGCGAGCTTCCGCCACGGCTTCGACGTCGAATAGCCGGCCGAGCGCTTGTCCACCATGAACGTGGCCAACTGGCCCGTCTCGGACTCTTTGACCACCACGCCCAGGTAGCCGGGGTAGGCGGCGTTCGTGATGAACCGCTTGGTGCCGTTCAGGATGTACCAGTCGCCGTCGCGGCGGGCCGTGGCGGTGATCTGTTTCGGGTCGCTGCCGGTGGTCGGCTCGGTGAACGCGAAGGAGGCGATCAACTCGCCCGAGCAGCCCGAGGGCAGCGCCGCCTGGCGTTGGGCCTGCGTGCCGAACACGTCGAAACAGGCCAATCCCAACGTGTGGGCCGCGATCGCCATGGCCAGGGAACTGGACACGCGGCCGATCTGCTCCACCGCGAGCACGTAGCCGTCATAGCCGCCACCCGCGCCACCCACCTCTTCCGGGAACGGGATGCCGAGCAGCCCGTGCTCGCCGGCCTTTTGGAACACCTCCATGGGGATTGAGTGCTCCTCCTCGATCTGGTCGACCAGAGGCGCGAGGAATTTGTCGGTGAACTCCCTGGCCGTTTGCTGGATCAGCAGTTGTTCTTTGCTCAAATTGAAATCCACGATTTCTCCTGTTCGAATGCGACCAATCTCAGTTGCACGCGCCCCTGTGCGCGTCCCGGCTAAGCCGCCTCTTGCGAACCTAGTGAGACGGGGCTGCCCTTGTCCAATCCCCGTACACTATGGATTCATATCCTGCGGCGATGAATGACGCGCGACTCCCAGGCCGCCGCAAACATCTTTCTCAGGAATGAACTCATACAAAATCTGGCATTGGACCGGCCGCCGCCCGACCGTTAGTCTCATTCGTTACCCGAAGATCAACGACGAACCGAAGGAAGGCGAACAATCATGGCTGACGGAATCCTCAAAGGGCTGCGCGTCGTAGAGTTGGCCACCCTGGTGGCAGTCCCCTACGCTGGCAGAGCGTTGGCCGACATGGGCGCCGAGGTGATCAAAGTCGAAACGCTGCAAGGCGAAATCTACCGGGGCAAGGCCGGAATGCTTTTCGGGATGCCCAACGCGCCGAAGCACGACTACATTTTCACGCCCTACAACGTGAACAAGTTGAGCGTCAGCCTGAACCTGAAGGCGGAAGCCGGCATGGAGGCCTTCCGGAAGCTGCTCGCGACTGCGGACATTTTCCTGACCAATAACCGCGAAGCGGCGCTTGAGCGCTTGGGACTGGGCCTTGACGCCCTCCGCGAGGAATTCCCCTCGATGATTATCGCGTCCGTCAGCGGCTTTGGCCGCAAGGGACCGGAGAAAGACCGCGGCGGTTACGACGCGACGTCCTTCTGGAGCCCCGCCGGGCCCATCCAGGAGTGGACGGCGGCGGACGGGCGGGCCTTCAAACCCTTCTACGGCTTTGGCGACTCGGTGGCGGCGGCGCACCTGACGGCATCGATCATGGCGGCCCTCTACCACCGGGAGCGGACAGGCCAAGGCGACCTGATCCGGTCCTCGCTGCTGGGAACAGGACTGTGGACCAACATCGGCGGGATCATGCGCTACCAGGCCGGCCAGACGTTCCCCAAGGACTTCTACGAGCCGCCCATGCCGCTGGACAACTTCTACAAGACCAAAGACGGAAAGTGGTTCATCACCTCGGAGGAGAACTGGGACACTCGCTGCCACGCCTACTTCGACCTGTTCGGCACGCCCGAACTGGCGGACGACCCGGCGTGGACCACCCAAAAGGGCTACCTGGACCCCGCCACCAGACGCGAAAAGGCCAAGTTCTTCGAGGCGCACATAGCGCAAGTGACCTCGCAGGAGATCACCGAGAAGCTGGCGCCGGCCGGCTGCATCTTCGAGTTCCTCTATGAGACCGACCAGGTGGTCCACAACCAACAGGCCTGGGAAAACGACTACTTCCGGCACGTGGTCACCCAAGACGGCACCGACCTGGTCATAGCCAATTTGCCGTGTGAGCATGCGGCGCATCCGCGGATCGAAAAGATCACGCCCGCGCCGCTGCTGGGCGAACATACCGCCCAGCTCCTAGCTTCACTGGGCTATTCGGAGGCAGAGCTGGGGCAGCTCGAAAACGCTGGGGTAATCCGGGTAGACCGAAGCTAGGAGGAGGCCGGGCCGGGGCCGTGACTGCCAGTCGGGCGGCTCCGGCTCGGTCTCCGTCAAGGGTGGCGGGAGTTCATGGGTCAGGTGATCGGGGCGACGGTGTCCCTTCAAATCGGCATGTCGGCGGCCGCGCATGGCGCCCGGACCGCGTTCGTCTTCCCCGCGGAAGACCTGCGTCTGGGCTTCGCGGAGTTGGACGCGAGGACCGACCAGGCCGCCAGGGCGCTGTTGGCCTTGGGCCTGCGGCGTGGCTCCCGAATCGGCTTGTGGAGCGTCAACACCTCCCGTTGGCTGGTCACGGCGCTAGCGGCGGCCAAGATTGGGGTTGTCTTCGTGCCGATCAACACCTCTTACCGGCGCTTTGAACTCGACGACGTGATCACGCGGTCGCAAATCGATTGCCTGTTCGCCCAATCCCGGTTGGCTGAGGACGCGCTGGGCGGGGACCCCCTCGCTGTGGACGGGCTGACCGGCGGCCGGGTTGGTGGCGGCCAGACGGCATCGTGCAAGGGGGTGGTCTGGTTGGACGGCCAGGCGGCAGACGCCCCGGCGGGCTGGGAGGCCTTCTTGGCGGGCGCGGACCGGGTGGGCGCCGCGTCGCTGGCCGCCGCCAAAGCCGAGGTCCGCCCGGAGCACGACTACGTGGTGCAATACACCTCCGGCACCACCGCCAGACCCAAAGGCGCGGTGTTGACCCACCGGTCGGTCCTGAGCGCGGCGGCGGCGTTTGGCCAGGTCATGCGGCTCAGCCCAACGGACGTGACCTGCGTGCCGCTGCCCCTGTTCCACTGCTACGGCAACGTCTTGACGCTGCTCGGCGGCCTGATCCGGGGGAGCGCCACGGTCTACCTGGAGCATTTCCGCGCCAGGGAGACGCTCGACGTGCTCGAGCGGGAAAGGTGCACCGCGTTCATGGGCGTGCCGACCATGTACCTGGCGCTGGTGGACGCCGACGGGCGGGGCCGGCGCGACTTGTCCGCTCTGCGCAAGGGCGGGATCGGCGGGGCGTGCTGCCCGCCGGGGATGACCCAGGCGATCGCGGCTGAACTGGACATGGACCAGTTGACCGTTGGCTACGGGCTGTCCGAAGCCTCCGCGCTCTGCCTCATCTCCCCCGTCGACGCCCCCGCCCACCACCGGCTGCGGACCACCGGCTTCCCCATCCCCGGGTTGGAGGCCAGGATCCTGGACCGCGCCACAGGCCGGGCCGCGCCTCCGGGCGTGGTCGGGGAACTGCTGGTCCGGGGGCCGGGAGTGATGAGCCGCTACCTCGACGCGCCGGAGGCGACAGCCGCGGTGATCGACCCGGATGGTTGGCTCCACACCGGCGACCTGGCGAAACGCAGCCCCGACGGGTCGTACAAGTTCGCCGGCCGCGTCAAAGACATCATCATCCGCGCCGGCGAGAACATCTCCCCAACCGAGATCGAAGAGGTCCTCCTAGAGTTGCCCCGCGTCCGCGACTGCCAGTGCGTGGGCGTGCCGGACCGCCTGCGCGGCGAGGAGATCGCCTGCTGCCTCATCACCACCGACGGCTCCAGACTCGACCCGGGCGCCGTGCGGGACCATGTGGCCCGCCGTCTGGCCCGTTTCAAGGTCCCCAAACACGTCCTCACGCTGCCGGCCTTCCCGCTCAACGCCGCCGGGAAGGTGGCGCGGGACCGGTTGGCGCGCGTCGCCGCGGCCGCCGTGGCGTCTTCCGGGATTGCGGAGTCCTCCCCCGTCTCCGACCGGCCGCTTTGACGCCGCCGATGCCGTGTGGTCCAGCCCCGCCCTGGGCCTCCCCGCAGGCGCTTCCCCGGCCTGCGGGCATTTCCCGCGCGCCGAACGTCCCGGCGGCGCGGGAGGCCCGGTCAGTAAACTGGCGCAACCAAAGACGGTGCCAACTGTGGCGAAAACAGATGAAATGTGGGAGTTGCGTCGAGGATCCGGCGGCGCGTTGAAAGAAAGAGGCGGATATGGAATTGAGACATTTGGTGTTCTTTGCGAAAGCAGCGGAACTCGAGCATATAACAGAAGCGGCCGACGAATTGTCCACGTCACAGCCGTTCGTGTCAAAGACGATACGCGAGCTCGAGCGCGAGCTCACGGTCAATCTATTCGAGCACGTTGGCCGGCGGATTCGCCTGACCGAACACGGGCGGGTCTTCTACAACCGCACCCGCCATATCCTTCAAGATTTAGACAACGCCAAACGCGAAATGCTTGACGCGGCCGAGGCCGGGTCGCACCGCGTCAGCGTTGTCACCAACGTTGGCCTCTACATGCCGGAGATTGTGGCCGCCCTCCACAAGGCCGACCCGGACGCGCACCTCACTTTGACCGTGGCGAAACGCGGCAAGCTACTCGAATACTTGCTCAAGGGCCGCGCCGACTTCGCCGTCTGGGGACCCGGCAACCCCGACGATCGGCTGCCCGGAATTGCCACGGAACACGTCCTGCTTGAGGCAGTCGCCATTGTTTTCTCCCCCAAGCACGTGTTCTGCGGGAGAGAATCGGTGGACGTGAGAGAACTCGACGGGATGGAGTATTACACCTCTCCCGCCGGCTTCGGAATGCGGGACACAATGGACCGGGCCTTCGCGGAGGCGAACGTGCGCCCCCAAATCGCGATCGAGTCCCCGGACACGGCGGCGATCGCCCACTTCGTCCGGACCGGCTCCGGTTTCGCCTTCGCCCCGCGTTCCCTGGTCAACCGCTCCCCCGACCTCTACCCGCCCAGGGCCGACCTGACCGGCTACCAGAGGGTGCACGTGTCGGTCTCCTGGTCCACCAGCGCCTTCAAGTCCAAGACCCAACGGCTGTTCCTGGACCTGGTGCGGCGGCACTTCCGGGAACTCCAGCCCTGGGCGGATGGCCTCCCCGCCGACCTGTCGGCGGCTCGCTGACCCCGGCGCCAGCGGTGCCGTCTTGCGCAAGCAGATCAGGGCGCTGCCCGCGGGCGCCGACGCCACCGCGCACCTTGTCGGCAGCCAACTGCGCGGCAGGCGGTGGTTCGTGGAGGAACACGGCCTGCCCTTCGGTGCCTGGCCCAAACGCCAAGGCGCCGCCGCGACGAAGGCCTTCAAAACGGCATCGACCGCTGTCGCCAAATCCGCAGGCGCAGACGCGGCGCGAGAAGCCATCATCGGCTTCACCGACGCCCTGAACCGGCTCGGGAGCCTTGAGACCTCCGAACGCGAAGACGCCGCGACCGCGGTGTCGCTCTTGGCCGAGCTCAGCCGGGCGCCCGTGGACCGGGCGACCGCCTTGGCCTGGTTCGACCAAACCCGCGACTTCTGACCGCTCAGGCGGCCCGCGGCGAATCGGCCAGTTTCCAGCCCGCAGCGGCCACGCGGTCCCGCCAGTAGCTGGCGTAGGCGCCGCCCGCCGCGAGCAACTCCTGGTGAGTGCCGGACTCCCGGATGCCGCCTTCGCCGTCAAGCATGATGATCTGGTCCGCCGTCATGATCGTTTGCATCCGGTGGGCCACCACGATCAGGGTTCGCCTCGCGCGGATCGCGTCGATCACCTCGCCTATGGCGATCTCGTTGCCGATGTCCAGCGCGGCGGTCGCCTCGTCAAGCAGCACGATTGGGGCGTCCTTGAGCAGGGCGCGGGCGATCGACACCCGCTGGCGTTCGCCGCCGGACAGGTTTGAGCCGCCCTCCCCGACGCGGGCCTCCCAGCCGCCGGGCAGCCGCTCGGCGATCTCATCCACGCGGGCCAACTTGGCGGCCGCGATCACCTGATCCCGGTCCAGGTCCGGGTTTCCCAGCCAGACGTTGCCCAGGATGGTGTCGTCGAACAGGTACACGTCCTGGAAGACGGGCGCCACGGCCGCTTCCACGACCTTGGTGCCCAGTTCCGGCAGCGGCTTTCCGCCTATCGACACCTCCCCGCCCTCCGGGTCGTAGAAGCGGGCGATCAGGCGTGTGATGGTCGTCTTCCCGGAGCCTGAGGGGCCCACGATCGCGGTCATGGTGTTCGCCGGGACCCTGAAGCTGAGGTCCCGGAGCACCGGCTCGCCGCCGTATCCGAAGGTGACCTTCGAGAAGGCCACGCCCCAATCCGCCGGTTCGGCCCCGGCGGCCGGTTCGGGCAGGTCCTTGACCGCGCGGAGATCGTCCAACTGGTCCAGGGTGGTGTTGGCGACCGCGATCCCCCCGCTCAGGGCCCCCGAAGTTGAGATCGGCTCCACGAACCGCACGCCCAGGACCAGGAGCGCCACCAGCGTCGCCGCGTCGACCGACCCGCCGAGGGCCAAGTACGCGCCCAACACGATGATCGCGGTCAGGGCGAGCTGGACGAACCCGCCGAAGAGGGCTATCCCCGCCCCGCCGGTGAGCAACAGGCCCCGATAGGCGTGATGTTGGGCCGACAACGCCTCCTGCACCAGCCTGTCCCCCGCCGAGCCGGGGCCCGCCGTGCGCAGCGCGGGCTGCATCCGCGCGAACTCAATGGCCCGGTTGGAGGCTTCGGCGGTCGCCTGCGCGTGGACGGCGTCCGCCTTGGCCATGGCCTTCTTGATGGCGACGTAGGCGAGCCACAGGACGGGCGCCGCGCCCGTCATGGCCAACGCCAGGCGCCAGTCGAAGAAATACATCCCGACCAGCACGGTGGCCGGCGTGATCAGGCCGCCCAAGATGCGCCTGAGGACCGAGTAGGGGGCGGAGCAGACGAACATGGCCCCCTGGGTGGCGATGTGGCTGATCTGGCCCGAGCGGTCCTGGGTGAACCAGTTGACCGGCAGTTCCACAAGGCGGTCTCCCAGCCACGATATGACCGCGTCCAGCGCGTCCATCGCCGCGAGTTGGCTGGCGTAGCTCGCCACGTAGAAAACCACCAGATACGCCGCTGTCGCCCCCGCGAGGACTCCCAGCCACCGGGTGGCCCCGGCCATGTCGGGTTCGAACAGCGCCCTCAGCAGCGGAACCAGCAGCAGGAACACCACGCCCTGCAGGACGGCGGAGACAATCACCAGCGTCAGCGAGCGAATCAGGGCCCTGCGGGTGTGGTCGTCGCAGTAAGTCAGGATGCGGCGGATCATTTGACTGCCCCTTCCGGAGTCGAGCGCGCGTGCCGCGCCTGGTAGTCCGCCCACATCCGGGCGTAGCGCCCCCCGGAGCGGACCAGGTCCGCGTGAGTGCCCCGTTCGACCACCCGACCCTCGTCCAGCACCAGGATCTGGTCCACCCCCACAATGGTGTGCAGGCGGTGCGCTATCACCAGCACCGTCCGCCCGGCCGCCAGGACGCTCAGGGCGTCCTGGATGGCGGCTTCGGAATCCGGGTCGGCGAAGGCCGTCGCCTCGTCCAAGACCAGGATGGGCGTGTCGGCCAGCAGCGCGCGGGCTATGGTGACTCTCTGCGCCTCGCCGCCGGACAAGTTGGCGTCAACTCCTACGACGGCATCGTAACCCCGTTCGAAACGCGTGATGCGGTCGTGGATCTGGGCGGCGCGGGCGGCAGCGGCGACATCGGCGTCGCTGGCTTTAGGCCGGGCCAGCCGGATGTTGTCGCGCAGAGAGGCGCGGAGCAACTGCACGTCCTGGAAAACGAAGCCGACCTGCCGGTATATCTGGTCAGCGGCGACCTGGCGCACGTCGGCCCCGCCGATCGACACCGCGCCGGCCGCCACGTCGTAGAAGCGCGGCACCAACCGGGCCAGCGTGGACTTCCCCGAACCCGAAGCACCCACCAGCGCCGTGACCGTGCCCGGCGAGCATGTCTCGCAAATCTCGTGGAGCACCGCGTGTTCGCCGTCGTAGCTGAACCCCACATTGTCGAGGGCCACCGCGTGCCCTTCCGGCGCTTGGGGCGCGTCGGCATACCCGATCTCCGGAATGGCCAGGAACTCGGCCAGCGTCTTCTGCGCGTTCGCGGCGTTGCGCAGGAAGGACGCGCTGGCGCCCAAACTCATGATGGGGCCGGTGACGCCGGAGCCGAGCAGCACCGCCGGCAGGATCTCGATCGGGTCGGCCCAGCCCTGATGGACCAGCGCCACGCCCACAGCCAATAGGTAGACGATGACGACCGCCGGGGAGCACAACGCCTCAACCGTCGCCATTTTGCCCAGCGTGTCTTTGGTCCAGTCGGCGTTGAAATCCACGTACCGCCTCGCCTCCGCCCGGAACCGCTGGTGCGACCGGCCCACCTGCCCGAAGCGCTTCACCACCGCGATGCCGTGGACGTACTCCACGGTGGCGCCGCCAAGGCGTTCGGACGCCTGGTCGTAAAGCTTGAACTTCTCGGTGCCCCCGCCCATCATCGCCGCGAACAGGAAGAGGACCACCACCAGCGGAATCAGGGTCGCCAGGCCGAGAATCCATTGCGTCCAGAACAGGTACGCCAGGATCAGGATGGGAACCACCGTCGCGGAGATCAGGTCGTTGATCGAATGCGCGATCAGTTGGTGGAGCGCGGACACGTCGCTTTCCACCAGCTTCCGCACCGCCCCCGAGTGGCGCGCGTCGAACCAACCCAGCGGAAGCCGTTGCAGGTGCGCGATGATCCGCCGCCGAAGCGACAATTGGAGCTCCGCGTCCGCCAGGTGGCTGACAAAGCCAGACCCGAAGGTGCAGGCGAAAGAGACAATCAGGGCGCCGACCGCCACCCAGACGACCAGCCAAGCGTGGTCCCGGTCCACCGCCTGGCCGCCGAGGCTCGGCAACAAGGTGCGCGCCAATTCGACAATCGCCACGTAGGGGACAACGCTGCTCGCCGAGCCGAGGACGCTCAAAGAGATGATCGCCGCCAGGGCGCCTTTGACCGGCGCAAAGAAGTCGGCGCGGGGTTTGGAAGGCATGGGGGCTCCGTTTCCCTGAGGGGCCCTCGGCTCGTCGGGACACCGAAGACCGTAGTGCGGGTTAGGTAAGGCTACCCTATTTTGCTGGCCATTCTGCGCAGATGACCGGGCTCCCTCTCCGGGTCCGCGCGATTCCCCGGCTTCCCCGGTCGGCTCAACCCATCCCGCCGAGTTCGCCCTCCCACCAGTCGATGTCGCCCGCCGGCTCGTACCGGGTACGCCCCTCGGGCAGGGGCACCTGGCTCGGGTGGGGCTCCACGGTGACCGCCTCGATTCGCCACTCAACGCCCTCTTCGCTGGCGTAGGCCAGCGCGGCCTGGTCAAACGCCGCGGGGTCGATCGGCCGGTCGCCCGGCCCAGACATGACGGCATTCGTCAGCCGGACGTTGACGAAGGCGTCCTGCACAATGGTCCGCCGCAACCGGTACTGGATCGAAAACGTTCCCATAGTCCCAGTATCCCGGCCGCAGGTCGTCGAGCGTCACGCCTCAAGGGTGGCCAGCGGACAATTGGCGTGGCGTGGAGGCGCAGCCAGTGATCTCCAGCAATGCCGCTATCCCGGCGACGACGCCGTCCAGGTCGCAGCTTCCAAGTCGGCCGATCCGGTCGCCAAGCTTTGAGCGCGCCACCGCCGCGCGTTGAAGGCGGCCACGAAAATGCGAATCGCGTCGCCCGGGGTTGTGCCCAGTTCCTTGGTCAGTTCCCGGAAAGCTTGTCAACCGCCGCCAAGACCGTGTCGCCGGAAACGAGGTTGGCTTCCGGGACTTCGACGTCGCTTCCAGCGGGCAGGCGCGGCGATCCCTTGGCTTGGGGGGGTTGTCGCCCTCGGCGAAGCTGATCTTGCCATCCCACCAGACGGCCCAATCCGCCGTCTGGGCCGCCCATGTCAGCGCCTGCGCAGACCCGGAGTGTCAAAGGTGCGGATCTGCCGCACAACACTCAGGTAATCGGCGCGGTCGAACCGCGCCTGGGGCACCCTCTCGAAATCCGGGTCCGGCTCCAACTGGGGCTCGTACTCCGTGTCAAACGAGGTGAAATCGCTCCAGGTGACCGTGTCGGCGTCAAAGGTGACCCGGACCGCGAAGGCGCCGCAGTTGAGGTCGCCGCACTGTGAGCACCGGTACAGCGGAACCCGGCCGGATGGCAGGCGCAACGGGTAGCCGGGATCCTCGGGATACAACTCGGCGATGCGGTCGCCCTGGCCCGCGAGCAGCAAGAAATCCTCAGCCGCGTGGGTGGGTAGCAAACCTCCCCGGCCAAGCCGCAAGACGGGCTCTTTGACCCAACGCGCCAGCCACTCCCCCAGCGGGCGCCCGTCAACGCCCCAATCAAGGCCGCCCACCGCGAAGTCGGCTGAAAGCCAACTGAGCTTGTTCACGGGCGACTCCCCTCCGCTCGGCCTTGACGTGTGGGTAGATCATCCCAGAAACCGCGGCACCGCTGAGAACGCCGACCGACCTGGCGTTGAGAACCAGTACCGGCCCGGTTTCCCCACCGATCGGCGAACCGGCACGTGGTACTTTGGGCCGATGACCATTGGAAGCGCCGGTGGCGCAGGAGACTTCATCGCCGATGCCGTCCTGGCGGACAACGCCAAGGGCACCTTTTCCGGCCGTGTCCAGACCCGCTTCCCACCGGAGCCGAACGGCTACCTCCACATTGGCCACGCCAAGGCGATCAGCGCGGACTTCGGCATAGCCGAACGGTTCGGCGGTATTTGCAACGTGCGTTTCGACGACACGAACCCGGACACTGAAGACGACGAGTACGTCCAGGCGATCTTGGACGACGTCGCGTGGCTGGGCTTCACCCCGGCGAACGTCTTCCACGCCTCCGACTACTTTGACCAGCTTTACCTGTGGGCCGAGGGCCTGATCTCCGCCGGCCTGGCCTATGTGGACCAGCAGGATGGCGAGACGATCTCCGCCCAGCGGGGCGGTTTCGGGCGCCCCGGCGTGGCCAGCCCTTACCGCGACCGGCCCGCGGCCGAATCGCTCGACCTGTTCCGGCGCATGAAGGCCGGCGAGTTCGCCGATGGCGCCATGGTTCTGCGCGCCAAGATCGACATGCAGGCCGACAACATGCAACTGCGCGACCCGGTCATGTACCGCATCCGGCGCGGCCACCATTTCCGCACCAAGGACCAGTGGGTTATCTACCCCATGTACGACTGGGCCCACGGGCAGTCCGACGCCCTCGAAGGCGTGACCCATTCGATGTGCACGCTGGAGTTCGAGGACCACCGGCCCCTTTACGACTGGTACCTGGACCACCTCGAACTGCCTTTTGAGCAACCGGTCCAATACGAGTTCGCCCGCCTGGAGCTGACCCACACCCTGACGTCCAAACGGCGCCTGGCCCAGTTGGTGGCGGAGGGCCGGGTCGACGGTTGGGACGACCCGCGCATGCCCACCTTGCGGGGCCTGCGCCGGCGCGGCTACCCGGCGGCCGCCATCAGGAACTTCTGCGCGTCGATCGGGGTGTCGAAAACCAACTCGCGCCACGCCATCGAGGAACTGGAGCACCACGTCCGGGTGGAGCTCAACCGCGTGGCGCTGCGCCGCATGGCCGTGCTCAGGCCGTTGCGTCTGGTGATCGACAATTGGCCGGCCAATCCCGATGGCACGCCCGTGGTCGATTGGGTCGAGGTGGCCAACAACCCCGAAAACGCCGACGATGGCGTGCGCCGCGTCCCGTTCTCCGGCTCGCTTTACATAGAGCAAGACGATTTCCGCGAGGAGGCGCCGCCCAAGTACTACCGGCTCACGCCGGGCCGCGAGGTGCGCCTGCGCGGCGCCTACCTGGTGCGCGCCACCGACCAAATAGTCAAGGACCAGGATGGCCGCGTGGTGGAGGTCCACGCGGTCTACGACCCGGCGACCCGGTCCGGCCAGGCGCCGGACGGCCGCAAGGTCAAGTCCACCCTGCATTGGGTTTCGGCCCCCCACGCCGAAGACGCCACCGTCAACTTGTACAACCATCTGTTCGCCGCCGAGGTGCCGGGCCAGGCCACCGGCGACCCCTTTGACGACATAGACCCGGACTCCCGCGAGACGCTGACCGGTTGCAAGGTCGAGCCCGCCCTGAAGAGCGACCGCCCCGGCGCAGCCGTCCAGTTTGAGCGCCTGGGCTACTTCGCGCCGGACCCCCATGAGCCGATGGTCTTCCACCGCACAGTCGGGCTGAGAGATGAGTGGGCCAAGCTCCAGGCCCGCCAAACCCCGCCCGCCTAGCGCCGCGGCAAGACCCCCGGTCACGATGCCGTCGCCTCGGTCCAGCGCGTCGCCGTCGTTTGCCGGAGCTTGAGAACGGCCGCACTATTGTGGTGCCGGTCTGTTCGCAGGCGTCCCGCCTGCTCTGACGGCGGGCCGCGCACCCCGGGCAAGGCAATCCAGGAGGACAGCCATGGAGGTCAAGGAATTCGTCGACGCGCTGGAGCGTTACCTTGTCGCGGCTGGCGAGGCGGATCGCCGCGCCACCCTGCGGGCGGTGGCCCGGCGGTTGGGGGCGGAGGGGCGGGCGGCGGTCGCGGACGGCATCGGCGGCCTGTCGCAGGAGGGGGCGGCGGACGGCGGGGCCCCGGCGGGCGGAAAGCGGCCCGACTTGGGAACTCTGCTGGAGCGGGCGGCGGCGCTGGTCGGACGGGTGGAGGCGGGGGAATACGGCTTCGAGTACGGCTACGAGGAGTACGGCTACGGCGAGTACGGCGACTACTGGGATGACGAGGGATTCCTGGTCGACCAGGACGGCCTCTGCCCCGAAATCAAGGCGCTGCTCCAAGAGGCCGTTGACGGGATCGACGACGGCCACCACGCGCTGGGCTTGGCCGTGATCGACTTGCTGGCGGACATCGACGTGCCGTGCGACTATGACGGCGCCGACTTCGTCAGCCTGCTGGAAGAGGGGCGCCTGGGCTTGGGCCGGGATCGGGTCTTGGCGCCTTGGGTCGCGGCCGCGTTCCACGCGTTGGAAGGCGACGAGCGGTTGGCCCGCGTGCTTGAGGTTGGGCGGCGCTTCCACTGGCGGCTGCCGCTGAAAAAAGCCTTGGAAGCCGCCGGGGCGGAGCCTGAGGCGGCCGACCGGTTCTTGGGGGAACTGGCCCGGAGGATCATGGCGGAACTGGGCCAGTCCGTGCCTCCCAACCCGTTCGCCTTTGACGCGACCGAGCTTGACCAACTGCTGGCCGACGCGGTCAGCTTGCGCGGGCGCGGCGCTCTGCGCGAGGCGGCGTCTCGCCACGGCCAAAGGCATCCCGTTCTGTATTCGCGGCTGGTCGGGGAGCTTTCGGCCGCAGGCGAGTTGGAGGCCGCCGTTGACGCGGCGGCGGCGGCGCTGACCGCGGTTCCGAGCGCCCGGCGGGCCGAACGCGCCCTGATAGCCGACCTCATGTTTCAAGCGGCCGAGGAGGCCGGCCTGGCGGACCAGGCCGCCGCGGCGGCCGAGGCCGGGTTCGCGGCGGGCCTCGACCTGCCGCGCTTTCTGAGGTTGCGCCGGGTGGGTTCGGCAGCGGCCGTGGCGCGGGGCGTTGCCGCGCTGAAAGGCGCTCCGCCGCGCGGGGATGACGCGATGGCGGTGCTTTTCCTGGCGGGGGAATTCCAGGTGCTGTGGCGCGCGGTCAGCAGCGACAAGGCCGCGTTGGGCTGGTCGGGGAGCGACAAGGGCGCAGCCTTTCCGCTGATCCTGGCTTTGCTGTTCGAAGGCCGCGAGTGGGGAGCGGTGGCTCGGGGCCTCGTCCGGGCGGTGGCGGAACCCCGCGGCGCGGAGGTCGCCGACCAGTTCATGCGGGCCGCGGAGGAGGTGGACACGGCCGTGCCGCCCGCCGACTTGGCCACCTACAGGGGCTGGTGCCGGGCGGAGGTCGCGGGCCGGGTGGACGGCATCGTCCAAAACCAACACCGGGGCGCCTACGCCCGGGCCGCGACGCTGGTGGTGGCCTACGCCGAAGCGGTGGCGGCCACCGGCGGCGGGGGCGATCCGAAACCGCTCGCCTATGTGGCGGGATTCCACGAGCGGTTCCCCAAGCACGGCGCGTTCCGCCGGGAGTTGGAAGCCGCCCTGGCCAAGTCGTCGCTGCGCTGACGGGGCCTCAGGCCGCCCGAGGACGGTACTTCACCCCGGAACTTGCCGCGCAACTGACTGCCTGGCCGCCGAGGCTGCCGAAGGCGGACTGTTTGCAGGTTCTTGACCCGGGAGCAGGCTCGGGCATGCTGACCGCGGCCATCGTGGACCGCCTCTGCCGGAAGGGCAAGATCGGGCGAGTAGAGGCCACGGCGGTCGAACCCGTGCCGCACTGTGGCATGGAGTTGATTCTGAACCCCGAGCTTCACGCGCTCGCCACCGTCGCGGGCCGGACGCGACCGGCCTTGGACGCAGGGGCCTTCGCTAGTCCCACATGCTGACGAGAAACTCGCGCAGAGTGCCACGGGGCTGATTCCGCGTCCGCCAGATCCCGCCGCACAGGCTCACCGCCATGCTGCCGAGCCCCCAGCAAGTCCAATACCAATCACCGGTCGCAGCCCAAACTGCTGCGCCGAGGACCACGCACGCAACCTCAAGCGAGCCCATCCAGATCCACCCGCGCCTGTTTGGGCGCCCGTCGCCCTCCCGGCCGGGAGGCCCCTGCCTTCGCCAGACAAGCAGAAGCGCGCACAAGTCGCCCAACGCCGCTCCCATTGCGATCGCACCGGCCACGTATCGCGCGGAGAGGACCAGGTAGAGGGCCAATCCAAGACAAAGCAAAGCCGCAGAGCCCAGCGCGAAGTACAGCTTGCCCTTGGTCGCATCCGTGTTCACGTAAACCCTCCGGTGAAAACTGACAGTGAATTCTTTCACTGTCCCCGGCGACCGCGCGGGGTGGGGCCGCACCGCAGAAATGAAGACGTGTCGCGTGTGACCGCCTCTCCTTCAGCCGCCCGCCGTGCCCGAACCTGCCGGCTCGCACGGCCGGAATCGCCGCAGGGCATGGTCCTGACACCGCTGACGTGGCACATGATGGTCTGCATCTACAGCAGAGCACGCCTGATCGGATCCCCGTCGCTCTGCTTCTTTGGTGCCACCAGTGCACGTCGTCCGGTGCAGACAGGGGCTCCAGGGCCACCGCTACCAGCGAGTGCGTCATCTGCACAAGTCTCTACATAGGTGAGTAGGTGCCGTCTGAAGAACCCGCGCCGGCGTGTCGGAGACCAGCAAGTCGGCGCTCTGTCAGCGGTGGCCCGCCCCCCAACGTGGTTAGTCTGGCGCATCACTGGACTTGGACCTACCTGCGGAAGTGCCGAGCAAGAGTCGGCCGGGGCGACCCTCCACGCGGTCAATGACGTGGAACCCACCGCGCCTGGAGCCCGTGTCGTTGACGTAAACGTATTCCAGGGCGGCGAGCCGATTCCCGAGCATGCGCCGCACCAGATCGTAGGACGGCGACAGATGCGGCGTCGACCCGTCCAAGACCGAATAGGCGGCGCACGCCGCCGGGTACGCCAATCCCGACGCGACAACGTCCGCGATCTGCAGCGCCGGGTGAGTGTCCGAGTGACCGAACACCGGCGACTCGATCAATTCCGGGAACACTCCGCCGCCTCGGCGGAATCGGCGCGTCGTGATCGTGTGGACATTGCCCTCGTTCTTCACCTTGGTCTGCGAGTCCAACACCATCAAACCCCTAGCTCCCAGATCGGCGAGTTGCCGCGCGAACGTCTCCGCCATCACCGCGACAGCGCTCGGGTATGTTGACGCGGCGCTGTAGACCTCGCCGGGCCGCTTGACGAGGACCCGCCCAAACAGCCGCGCGCCGCGCGACTCCAGCAGACGCACCGTCTTGTCCAGGAACCCAATCGCGCGCCGCCTCGTGTCCCGCGAACCCTCTTCACGGATGTCGCGCCGCAACGACGCTCCCTTGACCTCGTGGCTAATCGCCTCCGACAACTCCCGGCGGCCCAACGACGGCTCGAATCTGGCCTTCAGGCGTAGGTACGCCATCGTCAAGTCAGGCACCACGGCGGCGTCCACACTGACGCCGGCCACCACGAAGACAGGCGTAGACGCGGGATCCACCGGCGCGTACACGCCCGCGTTCCCTGCTTCATCGACGTAGCACAGGCGCACCGCTCACCTTCCCGCAAACGCAACTGTGGCCGCCCGCAGGCGGCCACAGGACTCACCGCACCACGTGCGGCTAAAGCGTTCACTGAACGCCACAACCACCCTAAAGGAAAAGGTCCCAAGCCGACAACCGCCGCCAATGCCATGCATAACATCCACGTCCCGGGATCCGTCGTCAGGCCAACCTGTGACGGAACAGACCGCCCGCCTGGAACACATGTCCGGGCAATCGAGAAGGAGACCCCCTGGCGGATAGCCGCTCCTGGTAGCGCGTGTCTGGGTTGTTGGTAGCGGTTTTCCGGGTGGTTGGTAGCGCGGGGTGTGGCGGAGCGGTTGTCCGGTCGGGCGGCGCCAGATCGTCATCTTTGATCGGCAGCAGCCCGAAGTCCTATTCGCCCGACGTACGTCCACCGCCGTGAAGAACAGCGCTGTCTCCATGTAAAGCGCCTCTCCGTCACCCGCTCGAACGAACAGGCCCAATGCTGGGGAGGCGGCACACGCCAGGCAGAGTCCTTGCCGGGTCGGGCGCGACGCCATCGGGCTGCTGTTGCCAGGTGTTCTCCTGGAACTCAGCGTCAGCCTGAGCGTCCGGTCATGATCTGGGCCGCGACGTCGCGGATGGCATCATAGGCGTCCAAAAGGCATTCCTCGACTATCCCGTCCGACAGAGCGTGCTTGTCCCGCATCAAGTTGACTGCGTTCGCCCGGCAGATGGAGCACGGCGTCTGCCGATAGACGTATTCCAACACCCCGGTGGTCACCGGCCTGTCATCGGGTTTGAGTAGATCAATGACGCGGTCGTAAGCGGCATGCCCGGCATCGCGACGAAGTGACGCACGCCGAATAGCCGCCCCGACAGCCGACTCATCCTCCGGCAAATAGCTGGCTTGGAGCAATTCCAGGGCTTCGTCCACATGCTCCCGGTCCTTCAGCAGATCGAGTGCGTGCCTGCGCTTCCAGCCTGCCGGCCGTTGGCCCAGGATCGACCGGACGACCTGCCGCAACTCGTCGTTGGCGGTGTCGACCAAGGACGCGAGATCATCGTCCGGCAAGGGGAAGGACCAGGCGCGGAACGCCCACAGAACCTCGGCTTTGATAGTCGGATCAGACTCCGCCAGCCCGAGACGCGCTACCTCCTCGGTGTACGTCGGGCTTCGATGCCGGACGATTTGCATTCCCACTGACCTGAGGCGCCGCGGGTTGATGTCCCCGCGCCTGGCCTGGTCGACCAAGGCGGCCAGCTCCTCGATAGTCGGCTGCTGGCTGTGGGCTCCGGTCCGCCACGGCTTCGTGCGTGCCGTCGCCGCAGTGTCGCCGTACGCGCGCAGACCAGGTGAGGAATGGTCTTCCAGATAGGCGTTGACCTTCGCGTCGCCGAACTGTTCCCGGATGGCCGAGTCGAACCAGTCGGGAAAATACAGCCATCGTGCATGCTCGGCCTGGCTTCGCCACGCCGCCAGACCTTCCCCAAAATCGGACACCGCCTTCCGCGCGGCATCCCAACCGCCCACACGCACCAAGTCGAGGGCCAAACTCTCAAGCGTGGAGACCGATCGCCACCAGCTATCACGGCGGACCACCCGTGCATACCGCGACATCAGCCGGGAGTAACCGGCCCACAGCGCTTGACGAGAAGACCCCGACCCATCCAACGCGAACTGAACCAGAATGTCCGCCAGATGGTCGAACCGCCACCCGTCCGGCGCGCACGCCGCGAACCGGTCGACCACATCCGCCTCGATAGACTCCGCCCACCCCGTCAGCACGGCAGCCTCATGCAGATACCAGCCCCGACTGCCCTCACACTGCGGGTCGTACGTTGTCACATGGAGACACGCCCAGCGCACCGCCTCCGCATATCTCTGCGGATCAGGGCTTGACCGCAGGGTCAACAGGGCCGACCCCAACCCCCGCCGAAGATCATGGCGAAACGTCCTCAGCACCGAGGTGTCTGCCCCGCTCTCCCAAGCACTCATGTCCAGGCGGCCCGACCGACCGAGAACGCAGCGGCGAAAGGATCAAATCTCACGACCGAATTCTCCCACCACGGCACCGCCCCGCCAGGAGGGTCCAGCCGCAACCTACTGCCGCAATCGCGGCGGCCAGGGGCATCCAGCGAAATCTCAATGAGCGCTTTGTTGATTAGCGCGGAAATCCGCGCTAACGGCCCGGCACATCGCGGGCGCTGAGACCAGGCAGGTCGATGCGCAGGCCGTCGAGGTCGTTTGCGGCTGGGTAGGCGGCCAGCTCGGCCTCGCCGGGGTATGCCTTGTCCTGCCAGTCGGCGGGCAGGTCCCTGGCTTGCAGGGCAGGCTTCACGGTTAGCACCCGGTTCCACAAGCGTTTGTTGTGGGCACAGGCGTTGCGGACGTGGTTCATGCTCCGCAACCAGGTCCGCATGGTGCGTTCCGCTGAAAGCCCTGCAGCCCAGGCCTTGCGATCCGAATACGGCATCAGTTCATAGATGTCCGTGACCGCGCCGAAGTCGAATAACTCGCACGCGATCCAAATGGCCAGAGGCTGGCCGTACTTGGTCAGGTTGTGGCCGACGAACGGCTCCTTCTGCGCCCGCTCCTGGAGACTGTTGTACTTGGCCAGCCACCAGTTGAAGGCCGTGTCGGTCCTCTTTCCTCGGGCGAAACGGCGACCACAGGCCATCTTGCCCAGGCATTTCATGGCGACGTGGGCGAACAGGTCGCGTTGACCCAGGACGTAGGCGACCCTGGCTCGAGCGGCCACCTCGATCAGCCGAGCCCCATCGAGAAGGCAGTTGCGCAACTGGCGGTCATACTCGATGAGTGTCTCCACGTCGCGCAGGTCGGTGCCGGGCCGGAAGACGTCAAGCCTGCCCTTACTAGAGGGCGCGGGGCGTCGATACGGGTAGAGGTACCCTGTCAAGTTGTAGTAGCCGATGGCCTCCAGGAGCCGGATCGCTCCGGCGTCGTCGGGGCACGCCGTGCCCCTGGACTTGATCAGCGCCAACTGCTGTTGGTAGGTCAGGTGAGGCTTGGAGTAGGTGCTCACGGGCGGCCCCAGACATGAGACAACCGGCCTTGCCGTTGCTGGTAGAGGGCCGATCTTAGTGCAATCACTGTAAGTCCCCGATCAGCGCAAGGCAAGACGGACGGACGGACGCCGCCAATGCCATGCGGAACATCCACGTCCCGGGATCCGCCGTCAGGCCAACCTGTGACGGAACAGACCGCCCGCCTGGAACACATGTGCAGTCGAGAAGGAGACCCCCCACCACGACTTCTCCTGGCCGCCCGCAGGGATTTCCCAGTGGCAACCGACAATTCGAACCGGCGCTACCGCCTTGAGCGCTTGGCTTGGAGGACGATGGCGTGCTTTGGCTCGCGTTGGAAACTTGCGTTCATCTGCGGTTTCGCCGTTGGGTGGCGTTGCCTCGGGTTGGTCCTTTCCGAACCTGGCACGGGACCAAGACGGGACAGATTGCTGTGAACGCGGTCAGCTTCGGCGTCTATGCGAGAACCAACGGCTGTTGGTCGTCACGTGAATTGGCGATGCTTGGCGTCGCTGGGGTGCCGCCACGCTCGCAGGAAAGGGCCCTGGGCGGGGGCCCCTTGGGTCCAGCCACAATCAGCGCTCGGAGCGCTGCGACGGCCTGTTGCGGGACGACGCCGTTGCCGAGTGCGTGCAGTTGTTGGGTGAGGGTGAGCCCGGGGGAAGAGTCGGTGACCCAGCCCTCGGGCGCATCATCCATTCTGTGAACATCGCCGAGGATTGTCTCATGGGCGGGTCGCTCGTAAGCACACAAACCAAGCGTCACTTGATTTGCGAACAACAGTTGGCAGACCGGTCACGAGGCTGACGATCAATCGAATCGTCGGGGCTCATTCTTCACCGCCCTCCACGATGATCCACTGTCCTTGCCTGTCGGAACCGACTCGACGGATGACGCCGGTTTCGCGCAGCTTCCTGATCTCCCGTGAGATCGTGCGTTCAGTGACGCCCACCAGGCGGGCAAGCTCCTTCTGGGTGATGCTCGGGTTGTCCGCCAGCGCCGACAGCACCGCCCTTGCCTGGGCCTCCCCAGCGTCCACGACACTTTCTACGACATCTACGACAGGGCCTGTCGGTGATGTCGTAGAAGTGGCGGGGAACGGGAAGGTGACGTTCACTTCGCCAGGCCTGGACCTGAAGACCGGGATCGGCTTGCGCGCCTCACGGCTGGCGGTCTCGATCTTCTCGATGCCTCGTCCCCACGCC